>DQUE01000058.1 GCA_015662405.1 Sulfurimonas autotrophica
ATGAGTTTGGTGTAATGTCTGAAGTGGCTGGCTGTGCAATGGCAGGCGCAAGAACAGTTACAACGACATCTGGGCCAGGTACCCTAAGAGCGATTGAAAACTTTCCTCAATGGTCAGGAACTAGAATTCCTTGTCAATTAGTTCTTATGGCTCGTGGTATTAACTCACCACTAACAATCCAACCAGACAACTTAGAAGTTTCTTTCATGTTAGAGACTGGTTGTATGATCTGGTATGCTGAAAATGTGCAAGAATTATTTGACATGAGTATTGCGGCATTTACAGTTGCTGAAAAACCTGATGTCCATGTTCCAATTATTACAGTTGTTGATGGTTTCTTTGTATCTCACACAAGAGAAGCAGTTATGCTTCCTGCAGATGATATTGCCCTAGAGCCATACGACCCATATAAATCGTCATTACCTCCAATTGATTCTGAAATGCCTCCGGGACGTTTTTTAAGAGATCCGTTTGTAATGAAATCTAATTACATATCTTATGCGACACATGCTTCTTGGCAATGGGAAGTAAGATCAGCAGTAGAGCGTTCACGCCCATATGCAGAACACTACTTAAAAGGTCTTATTCATACAACTGGTGATGAAAATGCAGAAATAGTATTTGTTACTTGTGGTACGGCATCAAATCAAGCCAAAGAGGCACACAGAGAGCTAGCAAAACTTGGAGTAAAGAGTAAAGTTATTAAATTAAGAACTATTAGACCTTTTCCTGAAAAAGAGCTACTAGAAGCTGTACAAGGTGCAAAATATATCTTTGTCCCTGAATTTAATGTTGTTGGTTGGCTTGAAAAAGAGGTAAGAAAAGAACTCTACAACAAGTGTAGCGCGGAGATTGTCGGTGGACCAAGAGTCGCTGGTGGTATGAGTATGCCTGCCGAAGCTATCATTGCTGAAGTAATGGAAAAAATCAACCCAGGAAAAGGAGCATAAGATGGGATTAGATATTTATAAGATAAATCCAGAATTTCGTGAGATTATGCCTCAAGAGATCATAGATCTTGAGGAAAAAGCTACATGGTCAACTAAAATGAACCAACCACGTGGTATCAAGGAACTCCCTGAAACAAAAGAGTTACTTGAAGAGCACTCTTTATGTGCTGGTTGCCCAGAGGCTGCAGCATTACGATATGTTCTCTCAGCACTACCTAAACCAGAAGATACTATTATTGTAAATTCGACAGGATGTACATCTTTAATGTTTCCACATATTGCGCTACATACTGTACACTCACTGTTTGGTAACCAAAATGCTGTTGCATCTGGTATTAAAAGAGTTCTTGACTGGAGATTTCCAGATAAAGAAAAAGATGTTGTTGTATTAGCGGGGGACGGTGCTACTGTTGATATTGGTCTTGACTATACATTACAATCTTTCTTTAGACAAGAAAATATCACAACTATCTGTTTTGATAATGAAGTTTATGCAAACACTGGTGGTCAAGAGTCAGGCTCAACTGCAAAAGGTCAAGTATTTAAAATGGCTCCACTAGGGAAAAAATTTGAAAAAGTTCCAATGTGGGAATTAGCAACAACATCTGGATGTCACTACTCAGTAAATATGACAGCTTCTGCACCAAAAGCAGTTGCAAGAGCGGTAAGAGAAGCAATCTTAGTTGCAAGAGAAATCGGACCGACTTTCCTTAATATTTACACACCGTGTATTCTTGAGATTGGTTTAAGTGCAAATGAAGGTCTTGGGGAGATGAAAGATCAAGACAAAGGAAGATTTGCATCTTACAAACATGTTTCACCAGAAGCAGAAGAGTTTTTAAAAAAATGTAAAGAAGAAGGGCGTATATAATGGCAAAAGATTCAATTAAAATCAGAATGCCTGGTCTTGGTGGCCAAGGCGCGGTTACAGCAGCACATATTGCTGCAACAGCTGCAGATACAGAGGGATATTACGCTGTATCAAACCCATTTTTTGGTGCTGAAAAGAGAATGGCTCCATCTGAAAGTTATGCAAGAATAGGTACGGTGCCTATCTATGATAGAGGAGAAGTAATCTATCCTGATATTATTATGATTTTTCACCCACAGGTTATTACTATGGGCAAATCATACACTATGCCTTTTTATGCTGGTATCAAAGAAAATGGTCTTGTAATCATAAACAGCGATAGAGACCTTTTGAATGATGAAGACAAAAAAACACTTGATGATTTAAATGTAAAAGTACTTACTAAAGACTTCACTCAGTTTGCTATAGATATGGCAGGGACTGAACTTGCAACAAACATGGCGATGCTTGGTGCACTTTTTGGTGCTTTAGGAACGGTAAGTAAGCCTGCAATTGAAGAAGGTATTAAAGACAGATTCTTGAAAAAATATACTGCTTCTGGTGGTACTGCCACACTTGATTCAGTTATTGAGAAAAAATTTAAGAAAAAACAAGAGCTTATTCAAAAAAACCTTGATACTGCTTCAGCAGCATTCGATTTAACTCTTAATTGGTGTAAAGAAGTTGGATTTGAGCAAATTTTAGAAGCTCCAAAAAAATAATTACAATGTAACTACTGTTATACAACACAGTAGTTACTTTTTTTCCATAATATACTAAATACTTCA
>DQUE01000125.1 GCA_015662405.1 Sulfurimonas autotrophica
ATACACATGGATGGATTTAGATGTTTTAGACTCGTTTGAAAGCTTCTATAAGCATATACAAAATATGCTTAATTTCTTTGGCTCGAAATATGACATTAATTTTTGTTAGGTACTTAGCGATTTTTGATCCTTTTTTGGGTTATGCAAGAAGTCTATGGGGATGGAGTTTCTATTTCGTTATTTTGGTATTGACAAACTGCTAATAATATAGATAGAATTCGATATCTTCAACTTATACAATAGAAATTTCTAAAGATTGTCTATTACAGAGTTTGGATTGATACAGAAGGCCAATAAAATAATGATAAGAACTCTCATATTAATAGTTATGCTATTTAATCTGTCATATGCCGCTGATAAAATAGCAGTTATGTCTACTATCAAAGCAAATCCTTCTTTATTAAATACTCCACAAGCACAAGAGACAATACAGAAACTTGGTGTTTCAAAAAAAACGCAAGAGGACACTACGGATACATTACAAACTTCTGGGATAAATGCTAATCCGCTAAAATATATACCAGAGCAAAGACTTATAAAAAAAGTGCAATCCACGAGACAAAAAGTTCGAGAAACCCCTCTTCATAGATACGCAAGTGTCTTTTTTAAAAATAAAAATAGCTTCAATCCTGCAAGTATGACGGTGCCAGATTACTACACAATAAATAAAAATGACATTTTAACAATCTACATTTATGGTGGGGAAGACAAAGTATTATCTTTAGTAGTTGACAATTCTGGAAACATTATTCTTCCTCTATTTGGTCCTATAAAAGTTGCAGGCTTGCAGGTAGGCGATGTAAAAGCACTTATAAAGGCTAAGCTAAAACCCACCTATCTCAACTCAAAAATTTTAGTGCAAATAAAAGCAAAATCTTCAATCCAAGTAAATCTAACTGGGTATGTAACTGCACCAGGGATTTACAATCTCCCATCTCTCTCGACAGTAAAAGATCTACTTATAGCAGCCCATGGTGTTGGTAAGATTGGTAGTATCCGTAATGTTTATCTCAAGCGAGATGGTCAGTTACTTAAAATTATAGACTTTTATGCATTAATTAAAGATGGTAATGTTGTCGATACAACTCTACTAAAAGATGGAGATGTGATTTTTGTTCCACGCGCAGAAAAATTGGTTCACTTACATGGAAATGTCTATGTAAAAGCTATATATGAGATGAAAAAGGGTGAAAAATTACAAGACTTAATTACATTTTCTGGAAGATTAAAGCCAGATGCTTCGAGTGAATATATAAAAATCAAAAGATATATAGATAATACATATACAAAAGTCTTCATAAAAGCACTAAAGAGTGATTTTACACTTTTTAATGGGGATAGAGTTTTTGTCTATAAGATCTCTCAAATTAACAAAAAAGAGATTTTTGTTTATGGCAATATTGATAAGCCTGGGAGCTATCCTATGCCAAAAGATGGTTCACTTAAAACACTTCTTTCTCAACTAGAATACCTAAAAAACACCGCTTACGATTACGCTATCTTGCAGAGATTTGATGAGAGTATTCTGTCTTTTGATATTAACAATCCAAAAGATATACAACTACAAATGAAAGACAGCATATATATTTTTAATAAATACCAAATTTATGCAAATGATTTTGTGACAATTAAAGGAAGCATAGTAAAAAAACCTGGTAAATATAGATATCTTGCAGGAGTGACTCTTCAAGATATTATAAAAAATGCAGGCACAAAGGGGCTCTACAATAAACGCAAAGTTCAAATACTCCGCTGGAAACAAGATGGAGAACTAGATTTATATTTTATAGATTATATAAAAAACCCAAATTTCAAACTACAACCTTACGATGAGATAACCATTTTTGACAAAAACTACTTCACCCCTTTACAGTGGATAGAGGTACAGGGTGAAGTTAATCAACCAAAAAAGTATACATACACAGATGGTGCAACACTCAAAGATGCTCTTTTAATGGCAGGTTGGTTTACGCAAAAAGCAAACAAAAACCATATTGAGCTCACAAGATATAGCGTAAAAAATGATAAACGAGAGCGCAAGTTTTATATTTTAAGTGATGCGAACCTCTCTTTTGCCTTGCATCCTTTTGACAAAATCACTGTCAAAAGAATAGCCAATTGGTCCGAGAAAAAAACTATTACACTTAGTGGTGAAGTAAAATATCCGGGTGTCTATGAAATTAATTCTGGAGATACACTCTATGATATTTTAAAAAGAGCAGGTGGTTTTACAAAAAATGCCTATCTTTACGCATCGGTTTTTTCAAGAGAGAGTGTGAAAAAACTACAGCAAAAAAGATTAAGAGATATGCTTTATAAGCTCAAAAGAAAAGCAGCAATTATTACAGCTTCTGCTAAAAATGCAGGGGAAAAAAGCGTTGATGCTAGAACTCTTTTAATATCAATAGACGGACTCATAAAAGATGCTAAACGATATAACCCTATAGGAAGAATGGCAATTCGCCTAGATAGTGATCTAGAAAAATTCAAATCTTCACCTTATAATATTGTTCTTAAAGACAAGGATCGACTAGTCATACCAAGTGCGACAGGCTCCATTATAGTAACAGGCGAAGTGCTAAATGAGTCTGCTTTTGTATATAAAGAAAATGATGTACAAACTTATATAGAACAAGCAGGCGGATTAACTGCGGATGCAAGCGATGTCTACTTTGTAGTGCATGCAAATGGTTTTAGTGAAAAAGGAGATTTTAGTAGCTGGACAAACGCTAACCTTAAAACACTTAAGCCTGGTGATGTTATTGTCGTTCCTCTTGAGATTAAAACAAATACGTGGTATTCAATAACAGATGATTTAGTTTCTGTTGTTTATAAATTAGCTATTATATCTGCAAGTCTAAAAACAGTAGGAGCATTGTAATGCAAAATGAGATGATGACTCCATGTGAGGTCAATGAAGATGAAATAGATTTAAAAGAGCTTTTTATAACAATTTGGAAGTATAAATTTTTTATACTGCTTGTTTCGTTAATTGTCACCCTTTTGACAATTATCAAAGTTTTAGAAAAACCAAATATATATAAAGTATATACCCTCTTAGCACCGCGAGAACAACCAATCACTCCAAGTCTTGAAGAACTTATGTCGATAAATAGTGGCAGTAACAATATTACACCAGATATAGAGTTTCAATCGCTTTTAAATGATTATCCATTCATGAAAAAGTTTATTCAAGGAAACAAAATCGATCAAAAACTCTCCGATCCTATGCTAAAAAAAGATTATATTTTCCACCCATGGCATGATAAAATCTATGGTTTTTTTCCTAAAAAAACAGAAGAAAAAATTAACAAGAGAGATTTCTCTTCAACTTACTATAGCCCTATAAAGTCCTCTTTGCAATTAGC
>DQUE01000040.1 GCA_015662405.1 Sulfurimonas autotrophica
CTTATTTGGTGTTTCGATTTATTTATATGCGCGGTGGTAGTTCAGTTGGTTAGAATACCTGCCTGTCACGCAGGGGGTCGCGAGTTCGAGTCTCGTCCACCGCGCCACTCTTTTTTATGTAAAACAATCTACTATACAAAACTCTTTGTTCCACTTTTGTCATACATGTCTTTATATCGAAATGTAATCAAATTCTCCATAATCGCAAAAAGTATTATAAAATTTAAAAAACTACTGCCACCATAAGAGAACATAGGAAGTGGTACGCCGACTACTGGTGCATAGCCTATGGTCATAGAAATATTAACGCCCATATATATAAAAATCATAAAAGAGATAGCAACAGTCACAACTTTTATATAGTAATCACTATTAAAAACACTTAAGCTTAATAGATGTAAAATAAGCATTGCATAGAGTAAAATAAGCGCTAAAGCTCCTAAAAAACCTGTTCGCTCAACTACAAATGCAAAAATAAAGTCACTTGTAGCAATAGGGAGAAATTTCATTTGTGTTTGTGTCGCGTCTTCTTTCTTTTTTCCTGTCCATCCTCCTGAACCTATTGCAATGATAGATTGTTGTACATGATAGGATGGTTTTTCACTTAAAAAATCTTTAATTCTTGTTTTTTGATAATCATGTAGTAAAAATTTATAAGCAAGAGGTGATAATATTAGTATTGCTGTAAGGATAGTTGCTACTATTTTCCAATAGACTCCAACGTAAAATAAGACGCCATAGCCAATAAGTAATAAAACAAGTGCTGTACCCAAATCAGGCTCTTTTGCTATAAGTACAAAAGGAAGTAAAATGTAAAAACTTATGCGTAAAAAATCTTTTAGCTTGTATCCATGGATAGGGGGAGGATTTTTATGAATGAGGTATGCTAGCATTAGTATAAGTGCGGGTTTTACAAACTCTGATGGCTGTATGGTAGCATTGATAAAAGGTATCTCTATCCAACGCTTTGCACCAAGACGTGCATGTCCAAAGAACTCAACAGCAAAAAGAAGAGCAATGTTTCCCCAGTATATAAATGGAATCAGCCAGCTCATACGCCTGATAGGGAGAAAAAAGACGAGAAGAAATGCAAGAAATGCAACACCAACATAAGCGAGTTGTTTGTCTGCAAGGGCAGGAACAGCTTCACCGATGAGCCAATGCGACATAATTACCAAAGGTATGATAAGAATGATAGAAAAAAAGTCAAATTGTGATAAAATACTCTTATCAAATCTCCACAAGTTTGTAACTCCAAAATAAAATTATTATGATTGTATCATATAAGGCCATAATGAATGATAAATAGACAAGAATATATATGCGAAACTCCTGAACGATTGGATGTTTTTCTTACTGCAAAAATTGGACAAACACGTTCACAAATAGCAGGATTAATTAAACATGAATGTGTGTATGTTGATGAAAAAAAAGTACCCAGGCCAGGTGTGAAACTGAAAGTCGGACAGGTCGTTACAGTAGAGTTTCCTAAGCCGCAACAAGAAAAAGCACTTGAGGTAAATTTTGATGTTGAAATATTATATGAAGATAATGATGTTTTAGTGATAAACAAACCAAGTGGAGTAACTGTGCATCCTGCTCCGAGTGTGAAAGAGGCTACCTTAGTAGATTGGCTCAAACATAAAGATATTAGACTCTCTACTATCAGCGGAGAAGAGCGTCATGGAATTGTTCACCGTCTAGACAAAGGAACAAGTGGAACAATGGTTGTTGCAAAAAATAATGACTCACATGCGTTTTTATCACAACAGCTTCAAGACAAAAGTATGGGACGTTACTATATAGCACTCATTACTCCACCTTTAAAAGAGGATGTCACAACTATTGAATCAAATATAGGAAGAAGTGCACATAACCGTTTAAAAATGGCTTGTGGACTAGAGCATGCAAAGTACGCAAAAACTATGTTTAAACATTTAGCATTGAGTAAAGAGCAACATACACAACTAATAGCCTGCAAGCTTTTTACTGGAAGAACCCATCAAATTAGAGTACATTTAGAGAGTATGAACCGTCATATCTTGGGAGATCATATGTATGGTTTACACCCAAAACAGGAGAATTCGGAACGTATTTTTCTACATGCTTCCATAATATACTTTATTCATCCTACAACAAAGCAAAAAGTTACCTTTTATGCAGAGTTTGATGATATAATGCGAGAAACAATTTATAAAAAATTTGACAGGGAGATTCTAGATGAGGTTATTGAACCTGAGTACATTATTCGCAGTTTTACTGCTAACTCTTAGTGGTTGCCAGGGAGTGAATCCATTACCAAAGAAAAAAGTTGTTATAGATCCTACATTACCAGTTGTTATTTTAACAAAAAATGGAATTATGCGTGATATGAAGACGATAGCATTTGAATGGAGCGCTATAAAAGACCCAAGAGTAAAAGAGATTTATGTTTATAAAAGAGCATCAGGTGCAAAATTAACAAATAAATTAGACTATTATGAGAGTGTTGGTAACAGATTTAAAACACACTATCTTGATGCAAAAAATAAACCTGGCATCAAATATAGTTACGCTTTTCGAGTCATTTCTAGTGATGCACAAGGTAGGCTGAGTAAAATATATAATGTAAGTACTCTACCTGTGTTGGATTCTGTGGCATGGATACATGCAATTGCTGGACTACCAAGAAGTGCAAAAATTATTTGGAGACCACATGCAAATCAGCGTGTTGCGTCTTATATAATTGAAAGAAAGAGTTTCAAAGAGGAGAAATTTGAGAAAATTGCAACACTGTATGGAAGATTACATGCTGAGTTTATTGATGAAGATCTAGCAGATAATAGTATCTATTTTTATCGAATTCGCGCAAAGACATATGATGGAATTATTTCAAAACCTTCAAAGGTTGTAAAATCTGTAACAAAAGCTCTTCCAAAGAGTGTGGCACAGATTAATGCAACAAAAAATTTACCAAAAAAAATAAAAATAGAGTGGTCTGCTTCAAAACAGAAAGATTTTCATCAGTACTACCTTTACCGGGGGAAAGATATAGATGGCTCTTTTGAACTTATAGCGAAGCTGTATAATAATCATTTTACTGATACTATCGATAAAGATGGGAAAGTCTATTTTTATAGAGTAAGTGTCGTTGATAAAGATGGGCTAGAGAGTGAACATGAAAAAAAGACTGTTATGGGAATGACACTTCCAAAGCCTGAAGCTCCTGTGATTACTGGGGTGAAGCTTATTGATAAAGGAATAGAACTCTCTTGGAAAAAAACAGATGCAAGAATAAAATCTTTTAAAATTTTGAGAAAACACAAAACAGGTTGGTTAAAAGAGAGCACAAAAGAGTATAAAAATATTTTTCAAACTAAATTTATTGATAAGAATATTAACCCAGATAGTACCTATACATACATAGTCTATGGTTTAGATGAGAATGCAATAGTATCAAAACCAAGTATAGAAGTGAAAATAAAAACAGCAGAGTCAGATAAAATCATACATGGTAAAAAAAATGAACCTATGCAAGAGGTTATTGTAGAGAGTCAAGCTAACAAGACAGATAAAAATATCCAAAAAACACTTACTCCTGTTAAAGATTTAGATTTAAACGAGATTTAATGCCACATTTACATATCGAAAAATTTAAAGAGATTACACTTCCACAAGTCTATGATGAAGTGGTTTTTAACTTTATTGCAACAAATGCCAAGCGTCAAGATGAAAAGCTTATCTCAACAACAGTTGATGGTGAGGACTTCTTTCTTCTCGTAAAAGAAGAGGAAAATAGAAGTCTACTCAAGAGTGATAAATTGACACGACCAGCTTCTATACATAATGTTCACCGTGCATTACTCGCTTATGCAAATGCCGCACAGCTACATGTAATTAGTTCAAATGTAGTGCAAAAACAAAATATACATCTGCAAAAAGTTACAGCATTAAAAAAAATAGAGTATTTTGCAAATGCGTTTCCACAAGACAAAGAGGTGCGAATTGAAGTAGGGTTTGGTTCAGGGCGTCATTTACTTCATCAAGCAGCGAGCAACCCTGATATACTGTTTATAGGAATAGAGATACATCGTCCTTCAATTGAGCAAGTCCTTAAACAGAGTGTGATTCAAAAGTTAGACAACTTACTTGTACTTGATTATGATGCACGACTCTTTATGGAACTTATCCCTTCAAATAGAGTAGGAGCAATATATGTTCATTTTCCTGTTCCTTGGGATAAGAAACCGCATCGTAGAGTTATTTCTACCTCTTTTATAGAAGAGGCACGTCGTGTATTGAAAGTTGGTGGAACTTTAGAGCTTAGAACCGACAGTGAAAACTACTATGCTTACTCATATGAGACCTTTATCTCATTGCACAAGGTAACCCTGCAAATTAACAAAAACAAAGAGATCGAAATAAGTTCAAAATATGAAGATCGATGGAAAAAGATGCAAAAAAACATCTATGATATCACCATGATAAATGATGAATTTTCAGATGAACTAAAAATAGAGGGTGATTTTGATTTTGCAAAACCGGGTTTAGGTTTTGAAGAGATTTTAGCACTGCATGGGAAAACTTTTCGTTTTAAAGAGGGGTTTATCCATTTTGAACGAGTCTATACAATACAAGAGGGCGTTATGTTACGTTTGTCTATGGGTAGTTTTGAGCGACCTGAGCATCTCTATTTGATTATAAAAGAGGAGAGTATCATCTCATATTACCCAGAGTCTCCTTTAAAGTCACGAAGTAATCTAAAGGCACATAAAGAGTTAAACAGGGTTTTGCATGGATAAAGTCATTATTGCACAAAATTTGTCTTTAGCATATTCAAAAGATGAAACAATCATCAATAAGGCAAATTTTTCTATTGATTCTGGGAGTTTTGTATTTGTTACTGGAGCAAGCGGAAGTGGAAAGTCAACACTTTTAAAATCTTTGTATGGTGCATTAAAGCCAATAGAGGGAAGTTTAGTTGTCGGCGGTGTTGAATTGTGCGGAATTTCAAGTAAAAAGTTAAACTTCTTGCGTAGGCATCTTGGTATTGTCTTTCAAGATTACAAGCTTGTAAAAGAGTGGACAATTGAAAAAAATATCATGCTACCTTTAATTATAAATGGGTATGAAAAGAGTATAACACAAAGCCAAGTGGACTCTCTACTCAAACATGTTAAATTACAACATCAAGCAGGAAAATATCCTTTAGAGCTTAGCGGTGGAGAGCAACAGCGTGTTGCGATGGCCAGAGCATTGGCACATAATCCGATTTTAATCCTTGCAGATGAGCCTACTGGAAATCTTGATGATTACTCTTCACAGCTTATCTGGAATCTTTTAGAGGGTGCACATGAGCAGTTAAAAACAACTGTTATCGTTGTAACACACCATATACCTGAAACAATAAAAATTGATTATAAACATTATCATATAGAGTTTGGAGATATTCATGAAGTCGTTTAAAAATCATATATCTCTTGTCATCGCTCTTGTGAGTATACTTTTTTCATTGCAGGTTTTTACAATTGTGGAGAGGTCTATTGATGCTTATAAAGAGAATTTGGCACAAAATTATTCCTTAGTTGTTGTGAGTCAGAAAACTTTACAAAAAAAAGAGCTGCTTGATAAAATAACTACTTTGGCTTCGATAGAACAGCTCTCACCTGATAATGTAATAAAAAAATTAAATACAGGGATAAGTAAAAAAAACAAAGAATTACTCAAAGTAACGTTACCAAAATTTTATAAATTGCAATTAAAAATATATCCGACACCTCTTCAGTTACAAAGATTGCAAAAAGAGCTTTTAAGATACCCATATATAGTGAAAGTAGAAACTTTTTCAAATACACATGATACTACTTACAAGTTACTCTTACTTTTTAAAAATGTCATATTTATATTATCGTTGTCTATTGTATTAGTTACGATATTACTAATATTTAAAGAGCTTCGAATTTGGCAATTTAAGCATAATGAACGGATGAGCATCATGGGATTATTTGGGGCACCTGCATGGTTGCGTTCAGCGGTTCTATTTCGATTAGCAATTGTTGATGCGCTTATAGCATTTGGTATCTCTTTTGTAATATTTTCCTATTTTTCTTCAAGTGCATGGGTTAGTGAACAGTTTGCAAATATAGGTATATCCGTTATTGTATTTGACAAGGTATATGATTCACTCATTATGCTTGGTGTCTCTATGACAGTTTCTGTTTTACTTGCAAGTTTTATAGTACTTGGACATAAAGAAGAGGTCTGATGAAAACGATAGTTTTTTTTCTGTTTTTCTTTACATGGAACACTATAGTTTTTGCTACAACGGCAATTGACAAAAAAATTAGCAAAACGAATGCTAAATTACATGCGTATACCAAAAACTATTCTCGATTAAATGCAAAAATGGCAAAGACTGCAAAAGCTATTCTCAAGCAAAAGGCTGCACTTGAAAAAAAGGAAGCCTATTTAAAGCAGCTAGAAAAAGAGCTCTCTTTAAAAGAGACAAAACATAGTGAAAATATAGAGCAGTTGAAACTCTTAAGAAAAACACAGACTAACTTAGAGCAAAAACGACAAAAGCTTGAAGAAGAACTGATTTTTGTTATTGCAAAAACTGTCTCTTTGTCTGTCGTACTTGAAGAGGAGTATCCTGAAAATGAACAGGCTATTATGGAGTTTGAAGTATTAAAAGCAATGCTCAAAGAGTCACAGGAGAGAGTAGAGCTTTTAAGTGAAAAATTTTTTGAAAATAAAAAAAGAATTGATGCTATTAATTTCCATGTAACTTCTCTTGAAGTTGCTATTGCAAATATAGATAAAAAAAGAAAAGAGGTAATTCAGAGAAAAAAAGAGAATAAAAGAGCATTAGAAAAACTCACTTTGGCAAAGAATGCCTATAAAAAAGAGTTAAAAGATCTTTTAAGAAGACAAAATGCTTTAAAGAAAACCCTTTCACAGCTAAATCTTATAAAAATAGATGAAATAAAAAGAGCCAAAGAGGAGAGAATGAGAAAAATTGCTTTTGCAAAGCGTCAGAAAAAGCTGAGCAAGAATCTACCAAAAGTCAAAAAACATGGCAGTAGTTATCAGGCAATGAAAACAATCAGATACAGAGGATCTAAAACGATTGCACCACTGAGCTCTTATACGATTACGAAAAAATATGGTACTTATACCGATCCGATATATGGTATAAAAATATTTAATGAGTCAATTTCACTCAAGCCAAAACGACCTAACGCAAAAGTAAAAACTGTCTTTAACGGTAAAGTGATTTATGCAGCCAAAACAGCAGTGTTGGATAATGTAGTTGTTGTAGAGCATAAAAATGGACTACATACGATCTATGCAAATCTTTCACAAATAGCACCAAATATTAAAAAAGGCAAAAAAGTTGCTAAGGGTGCGACGATTGGACGTGTAAAAGATGAGCTTATTTTTGAAGTGACACAAAAAACAAATCATATTAATCCAATACGTTTATTTAAATAGATTTTGCTATAATGCTAACCCAAATTAAAAAAACAGAGAAAACATATGAACTTTATTCAAACACGCGGTGTCGATGAAAACAGACCGCAAAATGTTACCTTTTCAGAGGCAATTTTAAACCCTATAGCATCGTTTGGTGGTCTTTATGTCCCTCAAAAACTTCCTGAATTAGGAGAGGAGTTTTTACAAAAGCATCTACACTCCTCTTATAAAGAGCTAGCAGCAGATATGCTAAGTCGCTTTGCAATAGATATAGATAAAAATGTTATTGATGAAGCGTTAGATCTTTATGATAAATTTGATGATTCATCAAACCCTGTACCTGTAGTAAAAGTGAAAGAGAATCTTTATATCAGTGAACTCTATCATGGTCCTACACGTGCTTTTAAAGATATGGCTCTACAGCCTTTTGGTGTAATTCTCTCCTCTATTGCGCAAAAATTAAATGAGAACTACTTAATCTTAGCAGCAACAAGTGGCGATACTGGTCCAGCAGCCTTAGAGACATTTAAAAATCGTGCAAATGTAAAAGTAGTATGCCTCTATCCTGATGGTGGTACAAGCGATGTACAACGATTACAAATGGTTACAGAAGATGCGCCTAATTTAAAAGTGATTGGTATCAACGGTGTTTTTGATGATGCACAGAGTGCGCTAAAACGTCTATTGGCATCACAAAGTTTTAAAGAGGCATTGCAAAAAAAAGATACAAAACTCTCCGCAGCAAACTCAGTAAATTTTGGACGTATAATTTTTCAAATTATTTATCATATTCACTCCTATTTAGAGTTGGTTCGTCAAGGTGCTATTGCATTGGGTGAAAAGGTCTATCTCAATGTGCCTAGCGGAAACTTTGGAAATGCTCTTGGTGGATACTACGCTTGGAAAATGGGAGTTCCTGTTGAAAAGATAATCATATCATCGAATGAAAATAATGTACTTACTCGTTTGATTCGTGATGGAAAATATGACCTACGAAATTGTGAAGTTATTAGCACAACATCACCGGCTATGGATATTTTAAAATCATCAAATGTAGAGCGTGTTCTTTTTGACTTGTATGGTGAGCAAAGAACAAAAGAGCTAATGCAAAATCTTGAAGATAATAAGTTTTATGAGTTAACAGCAGAGGAGCTTACAAAACTTCGTGAATGTTTTGATGCTGACTATTGTACGGGAGAAGAGGGCAAAAAGTATATTAAAGAGAGTTTTGAAAAGTATAATTATTTGATGGATCCTCATACTGCTACATGTATGAAGTCGTATGAAACATGTTCAAAACCTGAAATAAAAACTATTGCATACTCTACAGCAGAGTGGACAAAATTTTCTCCTGTAATTGCAAATGCATTGACAGGAGAAATTGACACGAAAGATATTGATGCATTAGAATCAATAGCAAAAGTGGCAAATCTTGAGATACCACAAATGATAAAAGAACTTTTTACAAAGCCAGTTGTGCAAAAAAGAGTGATTGAAAAAGAGGAGATAGAAGAGGAGATTATGAAATTTTTATAACTTTTTACTGCATAACCTATGAATAGAAAAAAAGCAATAGAACTTAAAGCTCTGTTGCTCTTTTATAGGCTTTTTCAATAGCCTCTATACAAGCATTGCGGACATTTCCCTGCTCAAGTGCCCCATACCCTGCAGCAGTTGTTCCTCCTGGACTCATAACTCCATCTTTTAAAAGAGCAGGATGGCTCTCTTGTATAAGCGATCCAAAACCATCAAATAGTCCACGCATGATAGCCATAGCATCATCGCGTTTGAGTCCCTGTTTTACCGCACCATCGCTAAGTGCTTCTGCTATAAGAGCAAGATAAGCAGGGCCACTTCCTGCAAGTGCTGTGGCAATATCTATCTCTTTTTCACTGCTTAGCCATCTTGTTGTGCCTATTGCACAAAAGAGTTGCTGAGCCTCATCTCTATAGGCGGCATCACCTGTGAGTGTCGTCATAGATTTTCCAATGCTTGCTGCAAGATTTGGCATCGCTCGCACCACAGCAGATGTCTTAAAATTCATTTTGAGTTTTTCTATGGTTGTACCAGCTAAAACCGAATAGATAATTTCTGCTTTGCCCTGAAGTTTTACTGACACCTCTTCTACATTTGCAGGTTTTACACAGAGCATAATGGTTTTATTCTCGATATTAAAATTATCAAGAAGTGATCTCTTTACTTGAAAACCAAGTTTTTGCTCAAATATTTCTAATTTTTTCTGATCTCTTCCCACTACTTCTATGGTATAGTCTTCTTTTAAACCTTTTGCAATACTAAGTGCCATAGTGCCATTTCCAATAAATGTGATTGTTTTCATAAAAGTCCTCAATGTTTTTATGGTAGTATAGCATTATTAAAATAAACTCGAAAAATGGGTAGGGATATGGAAAAATTTTTACAAGAAGCAAAAAATGCAAGCAGAGTATTTAACAATTTAAGTGGTCGTGATAAAAATAAAATATTACATGAAATGGCAAGTGCTTTACGTGCAAATATAATGAATTTAATCGAGGCAAATGCAATCGATATGCTTGAAGGTGAAAAAAATGGGCTCAGTGATGCTTTAATGGATAGACTTTTATTAGATGAAGAGAGAATTGAGTCTATGGCAAAAGCTGTAGAGGAGATTGCATCACTGAAAGAACCAGTTGGTCGTGTGCTTGATGGATGGCTTAGCGAAGATGGGTTAAAGATAGAGAAAGTGAGTATTCCTATCGGTGTTATCGGTATTATTTATGAATCACGTCCAAATGTTACGAGCGATACAGCAGCTCTTTGTTTTAAAAGTTCTAATGTATGTGTTTTAAAAGGTGGAAAAGAGGCGGAACATTCAAATAAAATGATTGCAAAAATTTTAAAAGCAGTGTTAGAAAACCATGATCTTCCTACCTCTCTTATATCTTTGATTCCAGACAGTTCACGTGAAGGTGTTGCAAAATTGATTAGAATGGATAAATATGTAGATTTGATTATTCCTCGTGGTGGAGCAGGGCTTATTAAGTATGTAAATGAAAATGCAACTGTAAGTGTGGTCAAGCATGATAAAGGGCAATGCCATACTTATATTGACAGAGATGCTAATATTGAGAGTGCTATAAAAATAGCAATAAATGCAAAAGTACAAAGACCGGGTGTTTGTAATGCGATGGAGACACTTCTTGTAGATCGAGCGATTGCAAAAGAGACACTTCCACTTCTTAAAAGTGCCTTTGACGATGCAGGGACACAACTTAAAGGTTGCATGCAGACACAAAAGATTATCTCAGTAGATAGTGCCACAGATGATGATTACGATACAGAGTATTTGGCAAATATTTTAAATATTAAAGTTGTAGATGGGGTTGAGGGTGCCATAGAGCATATAGTGCGTTTTGGTTCAGGACACTCCGAGGCTATTGTGACTGAGAATATAACCACAGCAGAGGAGTTTTTAAATAATATTGATGCAGCAGCTGTTTATGTCAATGCCTCAACTCGTTTTACAGATGGTGGAGCCTTTGGTTTTGGTGCTGAAGTTGGCATTAGTACAAATAAACTTCATGCAAGAGGACCTATGGGAATTGAAGGGTTGACTACGTATAAATACAAAGTTTATGGAAGTGGACAGATAAGATAATGTTATGTATAGAAGAGTTAAAGAGTATAGATTTTTTTGAAAATTTAGATGACAAAGAGCTAGAATTATTGCTCTCAATTGCAAGAAAGAGAGTTTTTTCACAAGGTGAGATTCTCTTTTATGAAAAGGAGCAACCACGCCATCTTATTATGGTGCTTGAGGGGGTTGTAAAAGTTTATAAAATTGATCAAAAAAGTAATGAGATTGTTTTACATCGGTTTGGATCAAAAAGTCTGGTTGCAGAAATGGCTGTATTTGAAGGAATTCCTTATCCTGCTTCTGCTGCATTTGAAAGTGATGGAAGTGTACTGGAA
>DQUE01000021.1 GCA_015662405.1 Sulfurimonas autotrophica
CCGCTAAAACTCTACCTGCTAGTGAAATATCACTCATTACTACTTCTACACCTGCTTCTTTTGCAAAAGCATTTACAATTGGTAATAGAGAATATGTTGCTAAAGCCGGAGCTTCATCAATTTTTGACCAAATAATTTTTGACATGTGATGTCCTTATGATTAATATTTTATTCATAATCTGTTAAAGTTATGAACTTACAAATTAAATAATAACACTTAAGAGAGACAAAATAAGCATTGAGTATAAAAAGTTGTTGTTATATTCCTGTTTTGTTTCATTTTGTAGCACGACTAATGTTCCGTAAATGTGTAGAATAGTTACATGTAAAATCATGTGTTCCCTTTTTGGATTTCATAAAATAGAGATATTTTGTTTTTTTAGGAAATATAGCGGCTCTAATTGCATCTACACTGACATTACACACAGGAGTCTTGGGAATTCCACTGTGTTTATATGTATTATAAGTAGTATTGTCATGCCTAATGCGATACGGTGTTATTTTTTCATGCGAATATTTTCCATAATTAAGCGTTCCATCCATTTGCAATTTCATTCCTTTATTTATTCTATTGTATATCACAGAACTAATCAAAGGCATCTCTTCTTTATTCGCTGACTCTTTTTGTATTACAGAAGCTATTGCTACATAATGAAACCATTTTTTTTCATTATAACTACCAAAAAACTTTAATGACAACTCCTTCATTTTTTTATGTGAAACGTTAAGTAACACTTTGATGAGTTTTTCTTCTGTTATGCCAATAGGCAATCTGTATGTATCGGGAACAAAAACACCCTCTTTAAGTGGAGCATATTTCTCAAATGCTTGTTGTAATTTTTTTCTATCTAAATGAAGGTTGTCTGCTAATTGATTTAAAAATACATAAGTAGTCTCACCGGGTATAAGTGTAACATTTTGTAAAGCGGCTTGAGAACTTGTCAATTTATAGAGAAAATCGGCCTTTGTATTTCGCTTGGTTTGCATGTCTATCCAACCACTTTGTGGAGATCCTATCATTCGTAAAAGAAAAGAGTCAATTTTACAAACATTATAATCTTTAGATGCTAAGTGTGTTATAATTTTGTTAATAGAGCCCGTAGGAATATAGAGTACTTTTGGCGTATAAATTGGTTGCACAAGGTAATACATGAGAGAAAGTATAATCACAAAAATCATTGCAAAAACATATGCAAGTATAGTGGTTGTTTTGACTTTCATATCTCTTCTTTTTATTGGTTTATTTATAGTTTTACAAAATGGATTATATCTTGATAATGTTTCTATATCAAATATTCATGCAAAAAATATTTATATTAAATGGGATGATAAACTTAGCGTCTCTGTCCAAACACTAAGAGTAGAAAAGACTCAAAATGAAAAAGAAGAGATCCTCAGTGCTACAGCACTGCATAAATATCTTAAAATTATCTCTCAAGCCACAAATTGGTTTCACTCTATAGTTATCCATAATATAGCTATAGATAACGCTTCTGCTTCCTTTCAATACATAGAAGAGGAACAAGGCTTTTTTGTCTTACAATCTCCTACATTAGAGTTCAAATCGAATCTTTACTTTCAATCAAATATGGTAAAACTGACAATAAACAATTTCAAAGATACAAAAAGATCACTCTATGCCAAGGGTAATATAATTTTTGATACCAATGCAAAAAAAGTATATGCACAAATAGATGTAAATATTCATAATGATGCAAACCTGAGTATTTATGCTCTAGCCGATACAAAACAACTTTTTTATAATATCATCAGCAATAAAGCCATAACTGATATCTCCCACTTAATAAAAATAGCACATCTACCAAAAGAGGTGATTTACTGGGCATATACCATAGTAAAAATGCAAGATCTACATATAGAGAAATTCAATGGGTTTATACCCTATAGTGACCTTGAAAATGCCTACAAAAATATCCATATTAAAGCAGTTGTAAATAAACTCTCTTACGCCTATAATCCAAAACTTGATGCTATAAAATCAGAACAGACCAATCTCGAGTTTCTCAATGGTGTCTTATATATAAGACCACAAAAAGCTAGCTCTTATGGTATGGATTTAGGTAAAAGTTGGCTCAAAATTGATTTTACAAAAAAAGAAGAACTTCTGACACTCTATTTATTGTTTGACGGGATGCTCAACAAAGATATGTTGCATATACTCAAGACTTATAAAATTAAACTTCCTTTTTTACAAAAAAAAGGCAAAATAAAAACAGATCTCATAATTAGTGTCAATCTACAAACCATAGATGTTGATGCAAAGGGTGATTTTTATACTAAAAAAGCAAATTTTGACTATCTTGGACTCAACATAGATATTTATGATACCCATATTCATTTGAACAATTATGCTGTGCTTATTGATAAAATGCGAGCAAACTATAAAAATATAGCACAAGCTGATTTACATGTAATCTTTAACGCAAAAAAATCTACAGGTATCATTACTTTTGATTTTCACAAAATACAGACACATGGTTTAGCGCTTGTAACAAATCAAAATCCTCTCCATGTAGCTTACAATATTAATCCCAAACAAGATACAATTAAAGTGAATTCGTCACAATGGATATATAAAAACAAAACCCTCTCACTAAATAAACTCTTAATAGATTTTAATTTAGATACCTTACAAGCAAAAATACCTATAGTTTTTTTCAAACTTGACAACATAGCAAATGGTTATATAAATGGCACACTTAATCTAAAAAAACCTCTCTTAAATTTAGATATAGATCTCCTCAAACTACAATACAGTGGAGTAGAATTAACACAAACAACAACACCACTCAAAGTACAATATGACAAAGTTTTATCAATTTCTTCCAATAACGATATATATTTCAATGTAAATGGCTCAGAATACAAAGCAAAGAATTTACATATACACTTCGAAAATCAAAGAGTATATTTAAAACATACAATACTAGAGATAGGACAATACATTAAAACGAAAGTATATGCAAATTATGATTTTATAACTAAAAAAGCGCATCTAAGCCTCAATAATTTTATACTGAAAAATCCAAAAACATCTACAGTGTTTTATAAAAATAATAAAATAGTTGCTGGTGGCTATCTTTATGGCGAAAATATTGTAATGGAGTCTCAAGCGCTTGGCACTACATTTGTTGCAACATCCGAGGAGTGGATATTAACACTAAACTCTCTTGCAAACATTGCGCAAAAATCTGATTTTTTACAAAAATATAAACTCACAGATGGAGAAATTAGTTTTTACAAAAACAAACATGCTTCTTATACACAATTTGATGCAAATATACACTATCCCTATCCTCTATTAGTTGATAAAGAGAAAAAAATTACAAACTATACTATTTCAGGAGAAATAACAAAAGAGCAAAAAATATATATGAGACTCAACAATAAAGTCAATGTCAAAATAGCAGATAATATTACAATTAAAATAGAGAATAGTGGTTTAAACATGGATGCCATTATTGACGTAACAAAACAAATGGGACAATCCAATACAAAAAAAAGAGACTTCAAACTTTCTGTAGATGCAATAAACTCTTATTTGTCCTTTGGTAATAATAGATACGCTATTTCCGATACAATGCATTTACAATATTATAATGATATTCTAACAGCACAACTTCTTTATAAAAATGGAAATGCGGGATTTAAATTACAAAACAACTCCTTTCATCTCTATGGAAAAAATTTCAATGATGAATTTATGGAAAAGCTTTTCATATTATCTAAGTTCAAAGGTGGAAGTTTGGATTTTTCTATGCAAGGCTCCCTCGATGACTATGAAGGAGTTTTTTTTATATATGATACAACAATGGTTGATTATGTCGTCTTAAATAATATTCTAGCATTTATCAATACTGTGCCCTCTTTAGTCACTTTTTCACTCCCCGGATACAATAAAAACGGTTTACATGTAAAAAATGCTTATCTGAAATTTCATGCAAAAAAAGGTGTGTTTAGTATTTCAGATATCTATTTAGAATCCAAAGAGATAAAGATACTTGGAAAAGGAAATGCTAATATAAATAACAACACTATTGATGTAGTCTTAAATTTAAAAACAGATCTTGGAAGTAACTTATCAAAAGTACCATTGGTAGGATATGTCATTTTTGATGGTAAAAATCTCTCAACCACTTTAAAAATAGATGGAAAGTTAAATGATCCAACTGTGCAGACAATGGTTGCAAAAGATATAATTGTAGCACCTGTTAATATTATAAAAAGAACACTTACCCTCCCCCATAAACTTTTGCAAAAACTTTTTTAAGCTACTCATTACGAAGGACAGTAAGTATATCTACCTCACTCGCTTTTTTAGCAGGATAATACGAAGAAGCTAGCACAATTCCAAAGGCGCCCGTTACTATAAAAATAAAATCATGCAGTGTTAAATCAAGTGGTAATCTTGTAGTTGGATAAACATCTTGAGGCAAAGAGACAATATCAAAAGTGCTCAGTAGCCATATACCACTCAAACCAAGTACAACTCCAGCTAAAATTCCAGCAATACCTATAACAATACCTAAGTAGAGAAAAACTTTTTTGATTTCAGATGTCGTTGCACCTAAAGAGAGTAGCAGTGCAATCTCACCTCTGCGATTCATTACAGTCATAAGCAGTGAAGAGATTATATTAATAGAAGCTATCAAAATAATCAGCATTAAAACAATAAATAGAGATCTCTTTTCCATCTCTAAAGCGGCAAAGAAATTGACATTATCTTCCCACCACCCTTTTATTGTCACACTTATTGGCAACTCTTTTTTAATTTTTTCTATATCTCTTCTTGGATTTTTTGAAAAAATATGAATACCGTCATATTCATTTGAAGCCATATGTTCTATTGTTTGCATAGCTTCAAGTGTAGTATATGAATAGGCTTTATCATAAGCCAAAAGACCTGAATCAAAAAATGATTTCACTCTAAAACGCTTAATTTTTGGAGTAACAGAGAGCCCTCCTGGCTCTACATTTGTAAATATATACATTAACCTATCGTTTGCTTGTAAAGCATACTCTTCTTTTAAGGCTTTTCCGACAACTACATCAAATTTTTTAAAGCTATGTCCTGTAATTGCTGTAGCAAGTACAGCATTGACTTTTGCTTCATCTGAAAAATTCACACCAAAAAGATAACCACCCTCAAGACTCGAACCACTTCTTGTCATCACTGATGACTGTATATAGGGACTAAAATATAAGTTTGGAAACTTCTCTTGTAAATCTATAAGCAGATTCGTATTGACTGCGCCATAAAACTTAGGAATAACAGTGAGCGGATAGTTCATTACTGTTAATTTATTTTTAAACTCTTTGTCAAAACCATTCATCAGTGCCATAGCAATAAGGAGCACCATAACACCAAGAGTAATCCCTAGAAAAGCTAAAAGCGCTGAAATAAAAATAAAAGGCTGCTCTTTATCAAAACGCAAAAATCTTTTTACTAAATAAGAAACTATTGACTTTTTCAAGAAGCAAAAACACCTTTTTTTGGACCACTTTTCCCGCAACAATGTTTATATTTTTTTCCACTTCCACAAGGGCATGGCTCATTTCTAGCAACTTTTTTAGTGCTAACAAAGCTATCTTGTGCGTCTATATCTCTATTATCATGATGACTTAGTCGCATAAGTGCTTCTTGTGCTTTTTGCTCTTCTTCTAGTTTTTTAGCAACTCTAGCGGCCTCTTCTTCTGGAGACTCCATCTGAAACTGTATGATTTGTAGAGTTTTAATTGTATTGAATTTAATGTCATTAATCAATTCACTAAAGAGAGCAAAACTCTCTTTTTTATACTCAACAAGCGGATCTTTTTGATTATAGGCACGCAATCGAATACCTGTTTTCATATTATCCATTGCATAGAGGTGCTCTCTCCATGCATTGTCCAACTCTTTAAGATAAAACTCTTTTTCTATATCATTTCTTGTCTCTGCATCAAGAAGAGCCATTTTTTCATCATAAGCAGTTTTTAACAATGTAACTACTTTTGCATAGAGCTCTTCATACTCTAAATCTTTGAGTTGTTCAATATCTACATCAAAATTGATCTCTTCTTTAAGTAGCTGAACTAATTTTTCAAGATGAAAATCCTCTTTATCAGCACCTGCAAATATATCACATTGTGAGAGAAGATTTGCAACATACTCTTCTCTTATCTCATCTATTTTTGCGCCAATATCATAATCATCACTTAAGAGTTGGTTTCTAAATTTATAAACAATTTTTCTCTGTTCATTTGCAACATCATCATATTCAACGATCTGTTTACGCCCTTCATAGTGCATGTTTTCAACTTTTTTCTGTGCCTTTTCAACAGCACGTGTCACCATTTTTGATTCTATATACTCACCATCTTCAACACCTAATCTTTCCATGATAGACTTAATTTTGTCACTGCCAAATATTCGTAAAAGATTGTCTTCAAGTGAAAGATAAAATTGTGTTGTTCCTGGATCGCCTTGACGTCCCGAACGGCCTCGTAATTGGTTGTCAATACGACGGTTTTCATGTCTTTCTGTTCCTATGATATACAAACCACCAAGCTCTTTTACTTCATCATTCACTTTAATGTCAACACCACGTCCTGCCATATTAGTCGCAATCGTTACAGCGCCTTTTGCTCCTGCATGTTTGATAATTTCACCCTCTTGAGCATGGTTTTTTGCATTTAGTACAGTATGTGCAATTTTTTCACGTTTAAGCACCTCATGTAAGGCTTCAGATTTTTCAATAGAAGCCGTACCGATGAGAACAGGTTGTCCAGTTTTCGTTATTTTTTTTACAGTCTCTACAACTGCTGCAAACTTTTCATTTTCCGTTTTATAAATCAAATCATTTAAATCATTTCTAGCAATAGGAATATTTGTGGGAATAGAGACCACATCTAAATTATATATCTGCGCAAACTCTGTAGCTTCTGTCTGGGCAGTACCAGTCATTCCTGCTAATTTATCATACATTCTAAAGTAATTTTGAAATGTAATATCAGCAAGTGTCTGTGTCTCTTCTTTAATTTGTACACCCTCTTTTGCCTCTAACGCCTGATGTAAGCCTTCAGAAAAACGACGACCTTCGCTCAGTCTTCCTGTAAACTCATCAACAATGACTACTTCACCATCATTTACTACATAATCTACATCTTTTTCAAACAGATAATTTGCTTTTAAAGCCTGATCAA
This sequence comes from Sulfurimonas autotrophica, assembly GCA_015662405.1. GTDB lineage: Bacteria > Campylobacterota > Campylobacteria > Campylobacterales > Sulfurimonadaceae > Sulfurimonas > Sulfurimonas autotrophica_A. The sequence goes on from DQUE01000021.1 coordinate 7,204, forward strand.
GCATATGTGGTAAAGAGGCATTCTCTGCACTATAGAGATTTTCAACACCAAAAAGTTTCTCTGCTTTTGTGATACCCTCTTCTGTTATAAGTATCACTTTGTCTTTTTCATCAACAGTAAAATCTTCCTCTTTTGTCAACTGTAAAGCAATTTCATTTGCTTTGAGATAATCTTGCATATTTCTATTTGTCGGACCAGAGATTATGAGCGGTGTTCTTGCCTCATCTATCAAAATAGAATCGACTTCATCAACAATGACAAAATTATGTCCGCGTTGTACCATTTGCTCTTTTGAGTAGCTCATGTTGTCACGTAGATAATCAAAGCCAAACTCATTGTTTGTACCATAAGTAATATCTGCATCATAAGCAGCTTTTTTCTCTAAAGGGTCATGCATATCTTCTAAAATAGTTCCAACACTGTATCCTAAAAAGTTATAAAGCGGACCCATCTCTTTTGCATCACGCGATGCCAAATAATCATTTACTGTTACAAGGTGTACACCTTTTCCTGTCATTGCATTAAGTGTGATAGCTAATGTTGCTACAAGGGTTTTCCCCTCACCGGTTTTCATCTCGGCGATTCTCCCATCATGAAGCACCATACCACCTATGAGTTGCACATCAAAATGACGCATTTGAAGTACACGTTTTGACGCCTCTCTTGTAATTGCAAAAGAGTCATACAGCACATCATCAAGACTCTTTTTGCCACTACGTACACTCTCTTTTAAGTCATTAAAAGCATTTTTAAGTTCATCATCGCTTAAAACTTCATATTTGCTCTCAAGATCATTAATCTTTTGCACTTTTTTTGTATATTTTTTTAATTCTCGGTCATTTGCAGTACCAAATACCTTACCCATGAATGCTTGTAGCATTTGCAACCTTGTTATTATATAATTCTAAAATTCTTTTTATTCTATCACATTAAATCTAATAAATAGTATAAATGAATAATTTGCTATAATTTCTCCTAAAAGGATGCAAATGAAAAGAGTACTATTAGCCACACTTCTAACAACATCTCTCTATGCAAGTTTTACTGATATAGATAGTTTTGAAGCAGATTTTTTGCAAAACATAGTAGATGAAAAAGGGGTAAAAGTAACTTATACAGGGCATGTAACAGCTTCTAAGCCTCGTTATGCCTTATGGCAATATTTGAAACCCGTTCAAAAAAGTGTGTACATTTTAGTCAATAAAATAGTTGTAATCGAACCAGAATTAGAACAAG
>DQUE01000173.1 GCA_015662405.1 Sulfurimonas autotrophica
AATACTGAAAATACTGCAAGATTTGTTAAAGGTGGTCTTGATATATAAATATCATCAATTCCCTTATCTTCCATAAGTTCATTACTGGCTTCCATATTTACTCTTCGTAATGCTATTACTCCCCCACTAAAATACAATGCAAATCAAGCAGCATAGCGTATCTTCTTATGTTTAAAAAAGTTGGCAACTTTTTCTCTTCCTCTTTTTAATATTTTTATCCCTTCCTTACCATCTTTAATATATCTATTTTTCCAAGCATATAGTGTACTTGAATGTACTCCAACTATTTCAGATATCTCTTTTATTGCCATATCTTTTTTCTTGTTGTTGCTGGGTTGTTAATTTTCTTGCGTCTATATTTGTATTTTTCATATAGAATTATAGCTAAATTATGGTGTTGTTTCATTGTATTTTGTGGGTGGGGTAATAAAATTGCATTTTAGATTTAAATTTTGGTTTTAAAGGGTAAAATAGACTCTTTACATGTAAGCATTGGTACTTAATTTGCTTAATAGTGTAAAAGATGCAATACAAACAGGGTGATGAATGGCTGATATAAATGAAGATATAATAATCATAGAAGATAGTGATGCCGCATTACGCTCATATGACAAGGATGATGACTCTCCTGATGATAATGAAGGAGCTAAACAGAAAAAAATTATACTTTTTGGTGGGATTGCTATCATTGTTGTTTTACTTATTGCTATTAGTGTAATTTTACTTATTAAAAAATCATCCACAGAGAAAAAACAAGACTTTACTGTGCTAGAGAATAAACTTCAAGAAGCAAAAAAAACAGTTATCCAGCCAAGTAAACTTGAAAATATGATTGCCAAGGCGAACTATTTATATTCAACTGGTTCCAAAGAAAAAGCACTTGAGCTTTATGAAAAGATTGCATACTATTCACAAGCTATTTCACAATACAATCTTGGTGTAGCTCAAATGAAAAATGGACAATACGCACTCGCATTAAAAACATTCCAAAATGCAATTCAAAATGATGAAAAAAGATGTGTTAGTGCTATCAATGCAGCTGTGTGTGCTTTACATGTAGAAGATGAGAGAAGTTTTCAATACTATATTGACCTTGCCTATGCCTATCTCCCATATGAGATAGACTCACCACTCTATTCGTACTACTATACACTTATCAATTACTATAATAAAAACTATCTTGGTGCATTAAACACATTAAAAAATAGAGATCATCTTGCCTATCCTACTGTACAAAACCATTTAAGCGCAAAAATTAATGCTTTGTACAATAACAATTATGATGCAATTGATGCACTTGAGAAAATAAATGATGAGATTGATGACTTTAGTTTAGCTCTACTCTATGCGAGAGTGGGTGATTTTAATCTAGCAATTAATCATTTAAATAATGCTATAGCAAAAAATGAACAACCAATGAAAGCAAAATTAGCACGCAGTTATATAAACCTCAAGGCTGGGCATGTAAAAAAAGCAGCAACACAACTCAAAGAGGTAACTGATGAATATCCGCAAAAGGTCTATAAAGTATATCCTATTGTAGTAAAGCTCAAGGATACTTTATTTGAACCACAAAAAGCACAGGCACTTTATAGAAAAAAGATGCAAAATTCAAAATTTCTTAATTATCAAAAAATCTTCTATTTTTCACCCTATAAAATATTTAACGCGAATCAAACAATTAGTTATATACGAAAAGGAAATGCCAATATCTACATCGATAATGTCGAATCTGCTCAAGAATATTTGAGAAAAAGTTACTCTGCTTCAAGTGTAGATATAGGTATTACAAAAGCTATCAAGAAAGCGCTTTCCTTAAAAATAAGAGAAGCAAACCAAGAGCTACAAAAACTTGTAAAAATCCAACCAAAACACTCCATACTCCATTACAATCTAGCACTTACCTATGCCCAAATGGGAGATATGCTCCAAGCAAACAGACACTTTTTACGCTCATACTATTTAGATGCAAAAAACTACCTCTCAGGTATTTATGCTGTTATGACAAGTCAGCTTATAAATAAAGACTACACTAAATTAGAGTCTATCTTAAAAGATGCAATTAGTGCAGAAGGTGCCAATGAAGAGATGGATCTCTATACTACGCTTTTACATGTAAGTGACAATGATTATCTCTCGGCAATTGAATGGCTAGATAAAGATTATACCCAAAGACCACTCTATCTTATGCTTGATACCCTTATTGCAATTAAAACAAAAAATATGCAAAAAGCAAGAAGTGCTGCATCAAAACTTACTGCTATATTTCCACATGACATACTCCCACATATGTTATACATAGATACGCATTTTAGTGACTATTCCATTCCAAAATATGCAAAAGCAGTCTTAAAATATCTTAAAAATCAGCACTTTAACTTTACCGATCTCTATTACGGACCATTTATCAGTAGATACACTTACATTCAAGAACATTTAATCACTGGTAGACTTTACTATCTAACGAAACAATTACGCCAGGTACTTCAGACAACAAATACAAATACGCAAGACATAGAAGCCGGCCTAGCTTTAGCACTGCTCTATAACAAAAACTTTGAAGAGTCTTATACGCTCTATAACCATCTTATAGATGAGCTAAAAGTAAGAGATGCTTATACTCTCTATTTGGGTGCTGTTGCTTCTACAGCAGCTAAGCATCATGCCAATGCAATAGCCCTACTTGAGTTGTCAAAAATGAAAAATGAAAACTTTTTTGAGGCTAGATATGCACTTGCTCTTTTATATATGGAAGTACAAAACAATGAAGGTGCTACTATACAACTACAAAAAATAAACAGCAATGCTTTTACATCAGAATATTTTGAATTTACTATAGATACAGACAAACTCCTCTTTTACAAAGAGCATCCTAAAGGGTAAGTCTGCTTAAGAAAAGTACCCTATAAGAGAGTGTGAAGCTTCAATTTCTCTACTTGGCTTAATATTTAATCGAAAGTTTTTAGGTAAGTAGAGCTCTGTTACACTACTCAGTGCATAACCATATCGTGAACCCTTATGCACAGCACTATTTTGCGTAATTTCCACACTAAGCGGCGCAAAAGTCTGTTTTAATCTATGAACTACCTTTACACTATTTTCATGCTCATCAGTAAATACAAGCTCTGCCATTTCATTTAAGTCATAGAATAACTTTGATTTTTTGGGAGTTCTTGCACCTTTTAAAATACGCAAAGCTTTTAAGTTAGCACTTATTGGTACACGCAAAATTCCTACATGCAAATAGTTTGACTCTATAGTTACTTTATACCCATATTGCGGATCATCTATCTCATCTATTGCTTTGACTCTACCATCTACTGGAGAAACAACAGCATTTGTATCTAAAAAAGAGAGTTCACGTTCTGGGTTTCTAAAACTATATACAAAAAAGAGTGCAAGTAAAAAAGCCACTAAAGAGAAGAATTCTAAATCCAAGAGTGCAAACATAAATGCTGCAAATAGAGCAGAAGTAATATACTTGTACCCGTATGGACTGATAATGAAAAGATTATTTCTCATCACTCTTTCCATCTTCATCACGATGCTCAGTCATTGTTGCATCTGCTTTGAGTTCTTCTTCTATACTTTCACTATTCTCAACAACTTTAGACTCTATACCATTTTCTTTTTCAAAATTTATAATGATCTCTCTTACTTCATCACCTGTTATGTTCTCTTTTTTATATAAAAGTGCAACAATATTTTCTATTGCACCTCTATACTCTTTTAAGCGACTTAAGACAGCTTGATAATGCTCATCTAATGTTCTCTTAATATATTCATCCATCTCTTCTGCCATTTTTTCACTATATTCACGAGCTGGAGCTTGTCCTGCTGCTCCTAAAAATGATTGACGAGATTTTTCAAGTACCATCAGTCCTGCAATATCACTCATTCCATAAGTTTGCACCATTGATTTTATAATTTCTGTTGCACGCTCAAGGTCATTTCCTGCACCTGTAGAAATCTCACCTATAAACACCTCTTCTGCTGCACGACCACCAAGTAAAACATCTACTTCTGCCCATAACTCATGCATCTGCATCATAAACTTATCTTCTTCTGGCTTGTTGAGTGTATATCCAAGTGCTGCCAAACCACGTGGAACAATAGAGACTTTAGAGACTTTTTTCGCTCCATCAGTAGTCTCAGCTATAAGCGCATGTCCACTTTCATGGTAAGCAACAATTTTTTTCTCTTTTGGGTTAATACGACGAGACTTTTTAGCAAGTCCTGCGAGTGCACGCTCCACTGCTTCATACAAATCTTGCTGTTTAACTGTTTTTTGACTCTTTCTTCCTGCTAACAATGCCCCTTCATTAACAATATTTGCCAAATCAGCTCCAGCTAAACCTGCTGTAAGACGTGCTATCTCTTCTAAATCAACATCTTTATCAATTTTTACATTCTTTACATGTACTTTGAGAATTTTCACACGTCCTTCAAAATCTGGTTTATCTACAAGTACCTGTCTGTCAAAACGACCTGGTCGCAATAGTGCTTGATCAAGGATTTCAGGTCTATTTGTTGCTGCTAAAATAATAACAGGTGTATCTGTTCCAAAACCATCCATCTCTGCTAAGAGCTGATTAAGCGTTTGTTCTCTTTCATCATTTCCACCCATCACACCACCAGCAGCACGACTCTTCCCAATAGCATCAATTTCATCTATAAAGATAATACTTGGTGCATCTTTTTTTGCTTGTTCAAACAGATCTCTTACACGTGCAGCACCTACACCAACAAACATCTCAATAAAGCTAGAACCACTTACTGAAAAAAACGGAACCTCTGCTTCTCCTGCAACAGCTTTTGCTAAGAGTGTTTTACCAGTACCCGGACTACCCACAAGCAATACACCCTTTGGAATTTTCGCACCAATTTCAACATAACGTCCAGGGTATTTTAAAAAGTCCACTATCTCTTGCACCTCTTCTTTTGCTTCTTCAACACCTGCAACATCATCAAATTTTGTATTTGGTTTTTCTGAGTTTATCAGTTTTTTCGAATTCCCCATACCAAGTAATCCACCACCCATACTCTTTTGCATACGTCCTGCAAAAAACATCCAAATAGCAATAATTATTAAAAATGGAAACAACCAGCCAAACATCTCTGTAAACCAATTTGTCTCACTAAAACCTGTGTAATCTATTTTTTCTTTATCTAAAAGTTTAATCAGTTCATTATCACCCTTTACAACCCTTGTTGTATAGATTTTTGAACCATCTGTTGAAATAGCACGAATGTAACTTTGTCCTATTTCAACTTTTTTTACACTTTTAGACTTTATAAGCTCTTTGAGTTCTGAATAATCAACCGCTTTGATTCTTGTTGTCGATGTCCCCACTATAGAGCTATTCCCACCAGCACCTTCACCAACCATTACTTTAAACAATAAAATCACTACAACTGAAAATATTGCAAATGTTATCAGTGGATTTTGATTAAAAAAGTTATTATTGTTGTTATTTTCATTTTCATTATTTGTCATTGTTATCTTTTCTCTCTTTTTTTAAAACTAAAGTAACCCATTCATCTTGTGTTATTCTCTCTATAATTTCACAATCCCCGTAGTATTTCAATACTTTTTCTTCATATTTATCTAATATGCCTGACAATATAAGTGTTGCATTTTCATTGAGCAGTTTTTTTAGATCATTTGCTATAAATATTAATACATCAGCAACAATATTTGCTATAACTACATCATATTTTTCATCTAAGTTTGTAGTCGATCCTTCCCAAATTGCATGAAACTCCAAGCCATTAAGTTTTGCATTTTTTATTGCATTTTCAATCGATATAGGGTCAGTGTCGCAAGCATCTACAACTGCACCAAGTTTCATAGCCGCAATACCAAGTATGCCACTACCACAACCTACATCCAAAACCCTATCACCTTTTTGCACATATTTTGCAATCGCTCGTAATGATGATGCTGTTGTGGGATGGTGCCCTGTACCAAAAGCAAGTGCTGGATCTATAACAATATTTATAAGTTTTGGATTATTATCACTCCATGTCGGATGAATATAAAACTTATCTATCGCTAAGGGTTCTATACTCTTTTTATAAGACGCAATCCAGTCGTTATTTGGAAGTTTTGTTTGTGTACATTCGATCTCAATCGGCCTGCCCAAAGCTTTTTGCAAAGCTTCAGAAAACTGCTCTATCCCCCATTTAATGGTGTCAAGATCTTCCTCGCTTCTTATTATAAAGCCCTCATCAGTCTCTTCAAAACCGATGGGCAAAGTATCTGCTAAAAAATCCGCAAAGAGTTCATGCTCTGAAGAGACTTTCACTACTAATTCGTAGTAATGCTCTTGCATTACTCAGATACGCCCATCACTGCAGCAAGTTTCTCTTTTAAAACCTGAGGTGTAAATGGTTTTACAATATAGTTATTCACTCCAGCTTTCAGCGCTGTAATAACTTCTGCTTTACCCCCCTCTGTTGTTACCATGATTATCGGAGTATCTTTAAAACGCTCATCCGCACGAACTTTTTTTACAAGTTCCAATCCATTCATCTCAGGCATATTCCAGTCAGTAATAAGCATATCAATATCTGGGTTTGCATCCATTTTTTCCCAACCTTCAACACCATCAGCAGCTTCAAGTATATTTTTATATCCAAGTCGCCCTAAAGTATTTTTTATAATACGACGCATAGTCGAGCTGTCATCTACAACAAGTAATTTCAACTGAAATCCTTTAAATAATATTTTGCATAATTTGTATATAATGATAGCAAAATTTTGTTTGTTTTACTATTAATCTACTAATTTGAACATTTTAGCCAAATCAAGTCTTCCCTCATAATAAGCTTTTCCAATAATCACACCATCAATCTCTTTTGTAGCAATAAGCGCTTCAATGTCACTTTCATCTTTTACACCGCCACTTGCAATAGTACTTATTCCACTTGCTCTAGCAATAGAGAGCGTAAAATCAACATTGACGCCACTCAAAGTACCATCTTTTGAGACATCAGTGCATATTATCGCCTCAACTCCAGCATTTGCAAACTCTTTTGCCAAATCAGTTGCAAGCATTGTACTCACTTCACCCCAACCCTCCACTGCCACATAGCCATCTATCGCATCAATACCTACAGCAATGGGATATTTTGCTGCCATATTTTTTACAAATTGCGGATTTTTTACTGCAATAGAGCCTAAAATAACTCTATCAATTCCGATTGCAAGCATCTTTTGAATCGTCTCTTCATCACGAATACCACCGCCAAGTTCAAGTTTAACATCTGTATTTTGGCGTATTTTAATGATCTGCTCAAGGTTTTTTGGCTCCCCTGCAAATGCACCATTGAGATCAACTAAATGAACCCACTCAGCGCCCATCTCTTCAAATTTTTTCACTAATTCATACGGTTCATTTGAGTAAATTTTTGCACTATCCATTACCCCTTTTGTCAAACGAACTGCTTTTCCATCTTTTAAATCTATTGCCGGATAGAGTGTCATGTGTCTATTTTCCTTTATATATTAATAAAATTTTGTAAAATCTGTAAACCATTTTTATGGCTTTTTTCCGGATGTGGTTGAATCCCCATGATATTATCATGCGCAACTGCTGATGTAAATTTATACCCATAGTATGTTTCACCGATAATGTCACTTTCATCTTTACATCGCACATGATATGTATGGACAAAATAGAGATAATGTTCATCATCAAGCCCTACAAACAGAGGGTGTTCTTTTGTAAACATTCTATTCCATCCCATATGCGGAACTTTTAAAGGTTCTTTGAATTTTTGCAAATCAAACTTGACTACACTCCCTTTTATAAGACCTAAACCTTTATGCTCACCAAACTCTTGTGAACTCTCAAAGAGAAGCTGCATTCCAAGACAAATTCCAAGCATCGGCTTTTTGCTCTGTGCAAACTCTTTTATAGCATTAACCATATTACGTTCATGCAGATGCTCCATCGCATCGCCAAAAGCACCAACACCTGGTAGTATTAACTTCTCATATGCATGAAATCTATCAGGATTACTCTCAACTACTGCCTCTTGTCCAAGTTTGGCAAATGCGTTTTTTACACTTGCCAAATTTCCCATATTATAATCAATTATAGCTATCATGTTTCATCTATCTTGAGTTTTGTAAATTTTATATATACTGCTAAAGAGATAATGAGTATACCAACGCCACCAATAATATATATTGCATAAATTAACTTATCTGGATCTGTTATTGCAAATTTAAACACTAGCATCAGGGCTTCGATAGAGAGTGCAATAATAATAGAGCCCAAAAAGCGAACCATTGTTTTATGCGGACCGGATATATCATGCTCTTTATACCTTCCTAAAATCTCCTCTTCTATAAGAGTCTTTGAGAGATCAAATATAGCTAAAGAGAGGGTTAAAAGAATAGTTGCTTCAAAAACATCTTTAATTTTAAAATGACCAATTGAAATGCCATACTCAAAAAAGCTCTCTATACCTTTTGTAAAAAGTAAAAGAGCAATTCCTATAAGGGCAAATGAAAACGCAGCATATGCAAACTTAAAAAACTCACCAAAAAAAGTATCCATTTTATTGAGATGTGAAATTTTTAACACTTCTGCAAGCGGCATATCTAAACATGCAACATACTTCAAAGATCCCTTTTCATCATAGATAGGAGCAGATGCAGTAACTGTTAACTCTCCAGTAATAAGAGAAGGGTATGGATCTGTAATAGTACATCTTCCCTCTCTTACTGCACGATAATAGTAGGCTCGATCTGCACGAATTTTTCCTATATCATCGTCTATCTGATCATCTTTAGTATATGTCGGTGTTACCTGAACACCCTTGTGGTCAAGTAGATAGACACCTTCACAATTTTCAAGATCTGCTTTAATTTTTAGCAGTCTTGGCATAATCATATTCTCTGTTATAGAAGGAAGTCTATTGGGAATATTTTTTGAAAAAAGGTAACAAAAGTAAGCTCTTGCCTTTGTTCTGCCTTGGGCAAAATGTTGAATATCTATAGGAACCATATATACTACTCTCTTTTATTTTATTTGAATTATATCAAAGATTTACTATTATTGGTATAATGTCATTGATGAATAAGGATATTAAAAAGATAGCTATTGTCAGACTCTCCGCACTTGGAGACATTATAAATAGTGCTATAGTATTACAGTATATAAAAAAGCATTATCCTACTGCACAAATTGATTGGGTTTGTGAGGAGGCTTTTTCCCCTCTTTTACATGGAGCCAAAGAGATCAATGCAATACATGCAATTAATTTAAAAGAGCTCAAAAAAAAGAGATCTTTTTCTTTGTTAAAAAAAACAGTCACGAAACTTTCAAGACTAGATCATTACGATATTATTATTGATATGCAAGGACTTATAAAATCAGCAATCGTCTCTAGAATAATTGGAAAAAATACGCATGGTTTTGACAAAAACTCAATACGAGAACCACTTGCTACTCTTTTGTATAAAACAACCTCATCAATCCCTTATGAAGAAAATGTCATAAAACGCAACTGTTTTATAGTTTCAGATGCTTTGGGCTTTCAAATAACAGATGTAATGATTTTAGAAAAAAAACCCATTTTTCCACTAACACAAAAATTCTCTCTGCACAAATCAAGAAAAAATATTGCCATTGTTATAGGTGCCTCTTGGGATGCAAAAGTATATCCAAAAGAGCACATAGCAGAAGTTTGTAATCTACTCAAAGAAGCATGTTATATTATCTGGGGAAATGAAAAAGAAAAAGCATCTGCAGAGTGGATTGTGCAACATTCAAAATACGCCACCATCGCACCAAAGCTAACCCTAAAAGAACTTGTCTCGTATGTATCTAGTATGGATCTGCTCATAGGAAACGATACAGGTCCAACACATCTTGCATGGGCACAAAACATCGCCTCCATTACACTACTAGGGCCTACAACAACAAGAATGATCTATGAAACACCTAGAAATGTCGGCATAAAATCACCCTCAAATGTCACTATTGCAAAAATAGATAAAAATGACTTCTCTATAAAGGAAATTCCTGTAGAAAGAGTCGCACAAAAAGCAAAGGAGCTTTTATATGGGTTATAGACTTCTCTTACTTCTTGAAAATATTTTGATGCACTTACCACGTACTGTGCGAAAATCTTTTTTTACACTTTTGGCTTTTATCGGCTACAAAACAGCAAAAAAGTACCGTCGCATTGTAAGACAAAACCTGCATTATGCTTTTGATAACACGATGAGTGAAAAAGAGATTGACAACATTACACGCTATAGTTTTAAAAATTTGCTCTATAATTTTTTATACCTTATGGAGATACGCCATCTTAGTAGAGAAGAGATAGGAAAAAGAGTTACAATTATCAACAAAAAAGAGGTAGAGAGAATCCATAATGAAAACCGTGCTGTTATTTATGTTACACCACACTACTGTGCATGGGAGTTAGGTGGTGTAGGAATCGCTTTACATGTGGAAACCATAGCCCCTGTATATAAAAAACTAAAAAATAGAGTTTATGAAAAGTGGCTCCTCGATGCTAGAGCAAGGTTTGGTAACGAGAACCTTGAAAAAACTAATGTTATCAAACCACTGATAAAACGCATAAAACAGGGCAAAGCAAGTGGTATTTTAATAGATACAAATATCAATAAAAAAGAGGGCGTTATGGTTGAGTTTATGGGTAAACCGCTACGCATGACAGCAACACCTGCATATCTAGCAAGAAAATTCAATGCTGCCATTGTCCCTGTACATATACGAACAGATGATGAAGAAAACTATACTATTATTATAGCTGATGAAATCAAAGTTGATAAGACTGACAATGAAGCAGATGACATACAAAAAGCTACGCAAAAACAAGCTGACTGGCTTACTTCACTCATAAAAAAGGAACCAAAATTTTGGTTTTGGCTACACCGTAGATGGAAAAATGACAAACCGGAGATATATAGCTGATCTATTTATGGTTTGCTTCGCACTCTTGCGTTCTTGCCTCAAACAGTTTTAAAATTGCTAGAAAAAATGCTGTAATTGCAGGACCTAAAATCATCCCCCAAAATCCAAAAGTTGCAAGCCCTGCAATAATGGAAAAGAATATAACCAACTCATTGAGTCTGGCATCATTCTCTTTGAGCAATTTTGCATTTATCTCTTTAATAATTAAAGGTTTCACAAAAGTATCTGCTATTATAGAGATGACAATAATTGAATAGAGTGCTATAAAAATTGCATTACTATCATTTCCAATTGAAAACTCATATATCATAAAGGGAAGCCACATTAAAACTCCTCCTATTACAGGAAGTAAAGAGGCAAAACCATACATTATTCCAAAAAGCAGACCGTTGTATCCCATAAATGAAACAGCTACTCCAAAGAGTGCACCCTCAAGCATTGCAGTTGCAATAATAGAATAAAAAACAACACTCATAACAGCAGAGAGTTCTCTCTTAAGTAGAGTACTCTCCTGGGCAGACATCTGTACAACACGCTGTAAAAAGTTGACAATAACAGACCCATTATAAAGAGCAAAAAAATAAAATACAATGACTAAAAAAGCATTTTTAACAAATCCTGCACTCAATGTGCCTATATTGGCAGCTACATGCAGTGCATTTGCTGTTAAGCTACTCATGTCTATCTTTTGTAAAGCATCCGACAAATAAGGTTTTAAAAAGAGTAGATACTTTGGAGGGTTGGTAATAATCCCATTGATATATATCTCTATCTTTTGTAAATTACTTGGTTCTAAATTATTGAGTTTGATTGTGAGTGTTGCCAAAAAATAACCAAGCGGTGCAAAAAAGAGTATCGCAAGTAATAAACTTGATGCAAATGCCGCAAAGAGCCGAGATGAAAAGAGCTCTTGAAAATAGTTATTAATACTCGCTGTAGAAATTGCCAACAAAGCTGCAATTGTCATAACTATTAAAAAAGGTTTATAAAGTAAATACATCCAATAGAGTGATGTTGCAAAGAGTATAGCTATAAAATATTGTGATTTCATCTAAAAAAGTCTTCCCTCTTCATTTGTGTATGGTATATTTAAAACATCATAGGTTGCAGGTGTTGCTCGCCTGCCTTTTGCAGTTCTTTCTAAATACCCATTTGCTATTAAATATGGTTCGAGCACATCCTCTACTGTTCCCTCATCTTCACTTAAAGCTGCTGCTATTGTACTCAATCCCATAGCACGTCCTTTAGCACTAGCCAAAAGATGTAATAAGCGCAAATCCATCTCATCAAATCCATGCGAGTTGATGCCTAACTCATCTAGTGCATATTTTGTTCGTTTATGATTAATATTCTCTTCATTTGCCACCTCAGCAAAATCCCGTACACGGCGTAAAAGGCGTAGAGCAATACGTGGAGTTCCTCGACTCCGTTTTGCTATTTCAACTGCTGCTTCTTCTCTAATCTCTTTTTCTAGTTTTTTTGATGCCTGTTTAATGATCTCAGCTAACTCTTGATGCGAATAAAAATTCATTCGAAAACTCATACCAAATCTATCACGAAGTGGATTAGAAAGCATTCCCGCTCGTGTCGTTGCACCAATGAGGGTAAAACGAGGCAGATCTATCTTCACCGTTTGCGCAGCAGGACCACTCCCAATGATAATATCTATTCTGTAATCTTCCATTGAAGAGTATAAAATCTCTTCAACAGCAGGAGATAGCCTATGTATCTCGTCTATAAAAAGAATGTCACCCTCTTCTAAATTTGTCAATATTGCTGCCAAATCACCGCTTTTTTCTATCATAGGTGCGGCTGTCACCTTAATGTTTGCATTCATTTCATGAGCAATAATAAGAGCAAGTGTTGTTTTACCAAGTCCTGGTGGTCCGTAAAAAAGTACATGATCGAGTGCCTCTTCGCGTTTTTTTGATGCCTCTATAAAAACAGCCAAGTTCTTTTTAATCTGCTCTTGTCCAATATATTCGCTCCACGCATCTGGACGCAATGTAACTTCATTATTCTCTTCCTCTAACGAGAAAGTTTCAATATCTACAACTCTTTCCATCAATACGTATGTTCCTCTTTTGGAAACTCACCACTGACAACTTCATCAGCATACTCTTTAAGTGCATTTTTCACTAACGTTGCTCCATCAAGATATTTTTTGACAAATTTTGGTGTAAACGCTTCAAACAATCCAAGCATATCAGAAAAAACTAATACCTGTCCATCCACATCTGCCCCTGCACCAATACCTATAACAGGAATAGAAACACTCTGCGCAATCTCTTTTGCAACCTCTGCTTTTGTTCCCTCAAGCACCATACAAAATGCACCAGCTCTCTCAACAGCCTGTGCATCTTTTAGCAATTGTTCTCGTTCACTCTCTGTTTTGCCTTTGACCTTATAGCCACCTTCACTTCGTACAGATTGTGGTAAAAGACCGATATGCCCACATACTGCAATGCCATTATCTGTCAGATGTTTTATAACTACTGCCTTCTCCTCACCGCCCTCTATCTTTACACAATCAGCCGGCGTAGTTTGAAAAACTTTTATGGCATTTTTTAAGGCATCTTCTTTACATGTATAGGTTCCAAAAGGCATATCACAAATAACAAAGCTGTTTTTTGCACCCATGCAAACAGCATTTGTATGATATATCATCTGCTCGAGTGTAGCACTAATGGTATCACTGCGACCAGCAAAACTCATATTTAAGCTATCACCTACCAAAATCATATCTGCACTTGGTTCTAATAATTTCGCAAAAAGCGCATCATACGCAGTAATCATCACCAAAGGTTTTTCACCCTTACACTTTTTTATAGCTGATATCGTTAATTTTTTACCCATTTTAAAACTCTTTATTATAGTATATAGATGTATTTTAGCCAAAAATTGCTATAATTTGAACTGTTTAGGAGAATTATTTTATGGGCATAAGAAGTGATTTAGAAGAAAACTTTGATTTTGAAATTGTTGATGAGTTTTTAGATCACTACTCTATGATGGTTGAGAGTATGGAAGTCATGATTCTAGATCTCGCAAAACCCAACATGTATGAAAGAAGTATCAATGAACTTTTTCGTCTGTTTCATAATATAAAATCAGCAAGTGGTTATCTTAAAATCATTCCTATGCACAAGTTGTCTGCTTTTGTAGAAGATGAATTGGAAAAATTACGCAAAAAAAAGCCTCCTGTCAGTGAAGAAACGATCAACTGGTTACTTGATATCAGTGACATGTTTGCAACATGGCAAGATGATTTAAAAAAAGACAATGAACTGAGTAAAATAAAATACTCTTTATTAAAAATCCCTGACTTGGAAAAATAACTTTGAAAAATTTAGTAGCATATATAACTTCTGGGTATCCAGAAAATTCTTTTACAATTGACTTAAGTCTCTCTCTTGCACAAAATGGTGTTGATACTTTGGAGCTCGGTGTGCCTTTTTCAGACCCTGTAGCTGATGGATCTCTGATAGAAAAAGCAAATCATAAATCACTTGAACTTGGATTCAAGTTTACAGATCTACTTGCAATCTCAAAAGAGGTTGCACCCAAAGTAGATACTTTATGGATGGGTTATTTTAACACTTTTTACCAACAAAATATGCAAAAACTCATCCCCTTAGCAAAGGAACTTGGCATAAGTGGTCTTATTATTCCAGATGTTCCTTATGAAGAAGCATTAGCATATAAAGAGTTATTTGTTAGCAACGATGTGGCGAACATCTCCTTTGTAGCCCCTACAGACAGTGAAAACAGAATTCAAACCGTTGTCAGTGATGCCCAAAAATTTATTTATATGGTTGCATACACAGGTATTACAGGTGCTGGTACAGCAGAAAACCTGCAACCATTTTTGCATTCCATAAAAAAATATACAACAACACCCATATATGTAGGTTTTGGCGTTAATGAAAAAACAGCAAAAGAGAAAGCACAAGGAGCAGATGGAGTAATAGTCGGAAGCGCTTTTATTCGTATCCTTTTAAATAACGATCTTAGCTACACACAAAAAATTGTACAATGTAGTGAACTCGCAAAGATAATTAAAAACGAAATCAATACTTAATTGCAAAAAGCATACACTATGCAGTAAAAACCTTACAGTTCCAAAATAAAAAAGGAAAAAAATGTTAGGTTTATTACCTTGGTGTAATGGCGTTAGAGGAGGCAAAAGAGTAAAAGCTTTTCGCCTTTACTTCTCTAATTTTGGTCCAGCAGCAGAAAAGTCAAATTTGCCGTCAGAATCTTGGTAACGCTTAAAGTTTTCAATAAACATGTGGGCAAGTTCATCACGTGTTTTATCAAAATCCTCTTTATCTTCCCACGCATTCCTAGGGTTTAATAGCTCAGGGTTAATAGTGCCAAGTGTTTTTGGTACCTGCAGTCTAAAAACTTCAGTTGTATCAAATTCACTTTCATTGATGGTACCATCAAGTATAGCATTGATGCATGCACGCGTATCTTTAAGACTCATACGTTTTCCAACACCATATTTTCCACCTGTCCATCCAGTATTTACTAGGTAAACATTTACGTTATGTTTATCAATTTTTTCCCCAAGAAGTTTTGCATAAACAGTAGGGTGCAGTGTCATAAATGCCTCTCCAAAACATGCAGAAAAGGTCGCAACTGGCTCTGTAATACCACGCTCAGTTCCAGCAACTTTTGCAGTATAACCACTTAAAAAGTAGTACATTGCCTGTTCGCGTGTTAGTTTAGAAACAGGAGGAAGAACGCCAAAAGCATCAGCAGATAAGAAAATGATATTTTCAGGATGCCCACCCATTAAATCAGGTTTGTGGTTTTTTATATGCTCAATCGGGTAAGAGACACGAGTGTTTTCAGTTTTAGAATCATCTTCATAATCGACCTCACCATCTTCACTCATGACAATATTTTCCAAAAGTGCCTCTCTTGTAATGGCACCGTAAATTTCAGGTTCGCTTTTTGCATCAAGGTTAATTACTTTTGCATAACATCCACCCTCAAAGTTAAATACACCATGATCATCCCAACCATGCTCATCATCTCCAATAAGTGCACGTTTTGGGTCAGTTGAGAGTGTTGTTTTTCCAGTTCCGCTAAGTCCGAAGAAAAGAGCAGTGTCCCCGCGATCTCCAACATTTGCAGAGCAGTGCATAGAGAGTTTCCCATCAAGGGGTAACCAGTAGTTCATCATAGAAAAAATCCCTTTTTTCAACTCACCACCATACCATGTACCACCGATTATGGCCATATTTCTCTCAACATCAAAAAGAACGAAAACTTCAGAGTGCATGCCATGCTCTTTCCACTTATCGTTAACAGCTTTACAAGCATTTAAAACAGTAAAGTCCGACTTGAATACTTCTAATTCTGCTGGAGTAGGACGAATAAACATATTTTTAACAAAGTGAGACTGCCATGCAATCTCTGTTACAAAACGAATAGATTTTTTTGAAGCGGGGCTTGCACCACTGTAAACATCAGTTACATAAAGATTTTTTCCGGAGAGTTGCTTGCGAGAGAGTTCTAAAAGTTCATTAAATACTTCTTCACTTATTTTTTGATTGACATCTCCCCAAGCGATATATTGATTTGAGGGAGGACGGTCAACGAAATATTTGTCTTTGGGTGAACGTCCTGTAAATATACCCGTATCAACAGCCGTTGCACCTGTTTTTGTCTCTCTGACTTCACCATTTTTCAGTTCATGCTTGATTAATTCATCATAGTCAAGGTTATGATAAATCTCTTTGACATTTTTTAGTCCTAAGTCTTCTAATTCTTTTGTTAAATTCATAGTTTACCTTGTGGTATATGTTAATAATTGATACTTTTTAGCAATGTATCTTCTCTAGAGTGAAATTATACTACTTCTAAACCTAAATTAAAAGTAAAATACTCTCTTTTTTAAAATATTATAGAAAAAGAATAAAGATATTAAAAAAAAATTTAAAAAAGAAATTTAGTTTAAGGATTATTTGATAGAATTTTACTCTTCATTTTATAAAGCTCGATTAACTCAGTGGTAGAGTGTCACCTCGACAAGGTGAAAGTCACTGGTTCAAGTCCAGTATCGAGCACCATCATAAATAAACAACTACCCAAACTACCCATTTGCTACTAAAGTTCCATTGTTTTTTATTCCAAAAGATGTATAATCATAAAAAATTACAATAGTTGTGGAGTAGTAAGATGGAAAGAAAAATTATAATTGAAGGCGATATTGCAAAAGTAACATTTAGTAATGTTGGGATGCTAGAAGAGTATGATATAGAAGAAATTAATGAAGAGTCTGACATAAAAAGTATTATGGAAGAGATAGACGCTTATGCTCAAAGTGGAGAGTTGGATGTTATGACTGATATGTGCAGTTATAATGTAATGAATGCTGAAGATATAGAATATCTAGCTATGAGTGAGGAAGATGGTGATGAAAATGAGATTTCTATGGACTCTTTTAAGTTAGTCAACAAAACAATGAATGAAGTAAAAGAGTTATTAGATCGTGCAAGTGTTGGTAATGTTATTTACTTGAGAAAAGAACAAGGCAAAGCAAACCTTACATTGAGTCTTGAAGTACAAAAAGGTGATGAAGTAATGAACTTCTCTTATTTTGATTGTAGTATGGGTATGGATGAGTATGATTTGTTACGGGAGAGCTATTATGATGTCGTATGTGATACATTTTTACCTGAATCATTGACTGCACAAGAAAATCAAGCGACTGTAGAAAACTTTGTGTTTGAACCAGAAATAGTCTATGGTGAACTCTATAAAATAGCACAAAACGACGAAGGAGTAAAATCTTTAGTAAAAATAGATCTTCCTAGTTACTATTTTCAAGATGCCCAAAGAGAAATTAACGAATAGTCTTATTAAAAAGGCATTTAAGAGAAAAAAGGACGAAAAAGCTAAAAAAAGAGATAATAAATCAAGAAAAAACTAAGAAAAGTTGTAAAATAGTGTCTGACACCTTTTTGGGAAAAACAAGGTTACTCTATAATAATTCGAACTTTTAAGTGTCACTTAAAGGCATAAGAAATGTAAAAAATGGAGGAAGATTTAAAGGGTGAACTTCCAAAAGGTTTTCTGGGAGTGTTAAAAATTCCGTGTCAATCTGATAAAATAATAAGTATCAAGACAGATATAATTTCAACATTGGGCCATTAATTGCTTGTATACAGTTATGATGATAGAAACAAAAACATTAGAGAAATTAAGAAGCATTAAAAACAGTAGCAATGCTACAAAAGCTGAACGCAATAGAG
>DQUE01000037.1 GCA_015662405.1 Sulfurimonas autotrophica
ATCTTTGCAGCAATAATATCTACATTTTCATACTTTATCTTAATAGCTTGCGTAACAAAAGTTGCACTACTACTTTTTTTATTACCAGAAACTACTGGCACATTCTGTTTCGCAGCCTCACTTGATCGTACCACTTTATAGATTGAGTCTTGTTGCACAAGCGTATAACCCTTTGATTCAAGAACAGTTATTAAAATGCCGATCAGTTCATCATCATAAATGGGTGCAGTTGTTACAAAATTGACACTTCCACTAATATTTGTTGTTAAAAGAATATTTTTATGTGTCATTTTAGAGATGATAGTGATAAGATCTACTATCTTTACATTTGAAAAATTTACATTTACACGCTCTCTTGCCTCAATATTTACAAACAATAACGCTACTATAACTAAAATTTTAACGAATTTCATATACAATTTCCCTCTCCGTATTATCTCGAGATATCACCATCTCAAGTCTTGTAAGTTTTGTAATTTGATTATATAGTGCCATAACTGCACTATAGGAGTTTAACTCTCTTCCATTGACTTGTAAAATGATATCTCCTTTTTTCAGTCCTATTTGTGCTAGCTTCGAATCTTTTTGCAGTCTATCGATTCGAAACCCTTGAATTTTCCCATCTTTTCGCACCTCATTGATAGCTATCTCTTTCCAGAGCCTATCTGGGTTTTTCATATAGTGCTTAATATCACGCTTTGTTATCTGTTGAGAATCTCCCCCTTGTACATGCTCTGTTATGTCACCTTTTTTACCAAATGAAACTACACTCCCTTGTAATGCTTTTCTCTTTGGCATATCAAGACGATACTCTTTTGTGTTTTTTGTAAAAATTGCATACTCTTGTGCAATAGCATGTAGCTTATATCCTGCAAACTCTTCACCAATTGCAATGACTGAAGTGGCACTCGGTTTCTCTTTTTTTGCAACAATTACATAACCACTTTTGCTATTTCCAAAAAGTCCCTGTAAGATAATTGTGTTGATATCTGCAAAACTCTTTTGTGTGAGTGTTTTATTTTTTTGTAACCTTTTTGTATCGGCTATAATGTTAGAACACTCAAAATTTCTATAGGTAAAACGGCTACTCTCTTTCGCCTCTACAAAGACACCATCACTTGGTAGAAAAAACCAAACAATAAGAGAGAGAAGTTTTGCTATAACAATAAGCACAAAAAGCCGTGTTGCAATCTTAAAGTAACTACTATTTAAGGGAATATTCATAACGATAACCCCCATCTGCATCTTTTGTAAACACTCTTAGTGTTGCTCTATACTTTTGCAACATCCTCTTTGATGGTTGCACGAGAGCAACAAGTGTACGATTATAGAGTGATAGCGTCGCATGCATTACTCCAAAAGCACCTTTTGCATCTATATCTATGTGAAGTGGATCTACAAGAGTATATCCCACATGGAGACTATCAATCCTTGCAGGTAAAAAATTTGTTGCTAAGCCACTAAGTAAAATATTCTCACAATCAAGTGCGTTATAAATTCCTAAAAGCTTTATATCTGCTCTTTGCACTCTTGCTACTTCAATCTCTTTAACATAGACCTTTGCAAAGGTAATCTCTAAAGAGAGGCTCCGCTCTTGTATCTCTTCATCATCTATGATAATACCATACTGTTGTAACTCTTTTTCTACTAAATAGTAAAACTCCTCTTTTGGTAGAAAAAAGAGAAGTGCTCCAAAGAAAAAGAGTGCATAAAACAAGAAATAGAAAATCTTTTTCACCATCCAACCTCCACATCTACATCAACACTCTTCTCATCAACTCTCTTGATATGCAGTGCTTTTATTTTATATGTGCTATTGAGTATTTTCGTAAGCACTCTTTGAAGTTGTCTCTTTGAGAGTTTTTTTGCATGGAGTACAATTGCATCACTTTTTTGCTCTTTTGTAATAGTAGCACTCTTAAGAATCGATTGGTGTAAAAGTCTTGTTATAGTGCGTACAACATACTCTTTATTAGCATACTCTTTTTTTAAAGCATTGAGTTGATAAGCAACATCTTTTGTCTTTGCAAGTTGCTCTTTTGCATCATGAAATGTAGCTTGTGTCTCTTGAAGCTGATAAAGCAAAAAGAGGATAAATACTGTAAGTAAAAGTAGCACATGGAGAGGGTTTACCTGTCTCATAATTGTACCTCTGCATGTAAAGTTTCACCTGCCAATCGCACCTTTGCTTTTTCTCCATAAGATTTCAACATCTTTTCAACTCTCTTTTGCAGTTTTTTTGTACCCTTGCTTATCACAACAGTAAAGCTACCATTTTTATAGGTAACTTCTGTAATCTTTTGATCCTTTGCGAGGTTAAGAGTAAAAAATTGATGCAAAAGCTCACGCAAATTACTATCTTTCTTGAAACTCCTCTGAAGCTCTTGAAGCACTGCTTTTGTCTGCATCATTGTTGCATAGAGCTTATACTCTTTTTTTATCTCTTCTTGCTCTTTTTGTATATTTTGTATTTTCTGTTGTGTTACAAATATTTCAACACCAAGGAGCAGAATAAAAAAGAGAGCTAATGCAAAAATTTTATAGAGTGTAGATTTTTTAATAATATGAGAAAACTGTTGCAGTTGAGTAGCATTTTTTGAACGTTTCAGCTCTTCGTTTGTAAGCGGACGTGCAGAGTCATACCACTGGCTTGGTACACAAACAACGATATCCTCCTCTTTTGCTAAGACCTCATTCTCATTAAGCGCAACAATATGGTCTCTCAAATCCAATTCAAACTGCGCAAAGTATATTCCATAAACATCACTTGGTGCGATATTGTGCTTTGCTAAGAGCTCAATAATAACCCTATCCTCATATGCAAAAGCGCAAAAGTACTCACCATCTCGAAAAACAGCATAACTAAACGATTCATGCGGTAAAATCTCCTCAAACAGTGAAGGTAAAATCGCCCGAACCTCACGGAGATACTTTACACTTAGTTTTACTCTTTTTACCCAGTAGAGTGACGGAGAGAGAATAACCTCGACACTACTACTCCCCCCATGGAGACGATATATATCCTGTTGTGAATGCAGCAATACAACTGAGTTTTTTCGCTTAAAATTCATATCTAAAGTTATACCCTTTCTTGGCTCTTATATCATACTCAAATGAGATCTTTTGGATGAAATTTTTGTGTATTATATCCACTTTTACTAACAAATAGGGTGCAAAAAAAGTTGTTTGAAACCTCTGTAACCTCTCTTTCTCCTTTTGTGCCAATCCTAAATCATCAAAAGAGCTATATACCTCTTCATGCGATGCAAGCTCTTGCGCACGCATAGCATCCACACCGGTTAAAAGCTCCCAACTCTGTGCAGTAGCAAAATTAAGATCAATAGAAGATGCTTCAGGATCAAATGAGAAAAGGTCTGCAAATCGAATCTTGCTAATAGCATCATCTCTATACTCTTGCTTATAGTACGCAATAACAACTTGGAGCATCTTCAGTGAAACAAGCCCATCACGATAGAGCCTTGGATACCTCTGAAAAATTGCTGTTTTGTATCCGCCATCCTCTTGCACTCCCGATAGCACATCTTGAATCATCTCAACAAACTCTCCACGTACTCCATAACGACTGAAATACTCCTCAAAAAATGGTATCTGTTCCTCTCTCATGCTATTTATAGGAATTTTTGAGCGCGCACTTGCAAGAGAGAGCATCACTTGTGTACTCCCAAGCATCAATGGCAACTGCTGTGATGTTTGTAAAAAAGCAAACATTGCATCTGTCGCATTGCTATCGGCTATTTGCTCAATTTCCTGAGAGTTTTGTAGTATCATAAGTAAATCTTGAAGAAGCATGGACTCCTTGTAGAGGGCTCTTTGCTCTTTTAGCAACTCTTCGCTCTTGTTGATATTTTCTAAAATTGCTCCAATTGATAGCGTAATTAATAGCACAAAGAGAAGTGTAATAAGCAGTGCAACTGCCTTGCGATTGTGTGGCATTATGTAATACTCATAGAGAAGATCGGAAGAAGCATAGCTGCAACGATAAAGCCGATACTTCCTCCAACAAAAAGCATCAAAGCAGGCTCAAGTAGCGTCAACAGAAGTGCTATCTTATCGCGATTCTCCTCAAAGTAGAGCTCTGAGATATTCTCTAAAACACTCTGTATCTCTGAGGTCTCCTCTGCAAGTGCTAAAGCCTGCACAAAAGTCTCATCAATCTTTATGCTCCCTCTTTGGAGTGCATCTGAGAGCAGTTTTCCTTCAACAACACGCTCACTTGCATCTAAAAAGAGTCTTTTGATTACTCTGTTTTGCAGAACCTTTGCACTCATATTGATTGTCTGCACAAAGACGACTCCTGAGCGCGTAAGTAGTGCTGCCATGTATGAAAATCGTGCTAATTCACTCTTGCGTACAATCTCTCCAAAGAGAGGAAGCTTTAAAATAAGCCTATCAACACTATAGGCAAACCCTTCAGAAAAACGCCTCAAAAGCATAAAAAGTACAACAAAAACAGTAAAAACTATAAGCAAAAGCAAAAAATTACTACTAAAAAACTCACCAAGTGCAATAACAATCTGCGTTGGACGCGGTAACTCTTGGTCAAGATTTGTAAAAATAGCAGTAATTTGTGGTACAACAAAGGTGAGCATAAAAGCAATCATTCCAAGAGAGACAAAGATCATAAACATAGGGTATGCAAAAGCACTCTTGATCTCTTTTTGCAACTTCTCTTGCTCTTTTAAAAAGCGTGAAAGCTCTAAAAGTACCTCATCAAGTATGCCACCATTCTCACTTACACGAATAGACTCTACATAAAATGGTGGCAGAGTAACAACATCTTGTGAGATAAGTGCCCTATAGAGATTCTCTCCCTCATCAAGGTGTATGGTAAGTGTCTCTAAAAAGAGTTTAAGCTTTTTATTACTCTTATAGTGTGTAGCTACAATTTTCAGTGCTGCAACAATACTCACGCCAGAGCGGATATAGGTTGCCAGCTCTCTTGAGAGAATTGCGAGCTCTTTTGGAGTAATTTTATAGGCTCTCTTTAGCGAAAAAGAGTCAAAAAAACTTACACTATCCTCTTTGATTTCGCTATACAAAATATTACTTGCGCGCAGTTTGTTTTTTGCTTCTTGCAGTGAAGTTGCCTCTATATGGCCTGTTGTCTTTTTGCCATCTGCTCCAATGCCCTTGTATTTAAATATCACTGCAACTCCTCGACAAAATGCTCTTTTGCATCACGTGCCTCTTCTAGGCTATCATAGCGTTTGAGTGGGTGAAAAAATGTACTAAAATCATAAACATTACCCTTATATGCAACAAGATAAGGACTCATTACCCCTTCACTGTTTACATGCATAGCAAAGCAGATCTCTTTTTGTTCACCACTATCTAAAAACAGTACTCCAAGATCCTCTTGCACAAGTCCATCTGCGTAACTATAACGATAGAGCTTAACATCTTTTTCTAAAAATGGTGGGATCTCTTCTGAGCGATTTTGATCACGATACAAAAAACATCTTCTACAATCATCAACACAAATAAGAGCAGTATCTTGTGCTAAACCTCTCTTTGCAACAAGAAACTCTCTTAAACTCTCAAGACCCAACACGACTTCAGAACTCTTTTTCTCTTCTAATTTCTCTATAAAAACGCTATAAAGTACCCCCATAATAAGTACTACAACAAGCAGTTCAAAAAGAGTAAAAGCACGATGCAAACTATTTACACTCGCTCATCTTTATATCAGCTGCTTCACCTTTACCGCCCTCTTTCTTATCAGCACCCAAAGAGATAAGCTCTACACCCTCATCACTGTTAATATAAACAAATGGCATTCCCCAAGCATCTTTAGGCAACTTCGCATCCTTAAAGTAGCTATCATCTTTTACAAGAATCTCTAACCCCTCTTGTGTCGTTGGGTAACTGCCGTGCTGCATCTTGTACATATCAAGCGCACCATTATAGATACTCTTCATCTGCACACAAGTAAGCTTCTTTTTCGCCTCTGCCCCTTTTCCTGTTAAGTTTGGCACAACCATAGCTGCTAAAAGTCCCAAAATCACAATAACAATCATCAACTCTATAAGGGTAAATGCACCTCGTTTTTTCATCTTCTTTTATCCTTTGAATTTTAATATGTATTATAACGAAAAAGGATTACAGAGAGGTATCTAATGATATTTTGCAATAAAAATCAATTTTAATGTAAAGAACAATACATTAAACCTACAATCTCGTTTGCATCAAACATATCATAAGATGCGAAATCTTCTGCAGTGAAAGCTAAATCACCTAAATGTAGTGCCTAAAATAAATGTGAAACATCGTAATATAGGCATTTGTGTGTGATTTATGTCTTAAGTCGGGAGAGAATTGCTTGTAAATCACTAATCTATTTGGTCACTCTATGCTACAATATCGTAAGAATATTTTTTAGTACTCAAGTGGCCAAGTGTTTATACGTACGAGTGGCCAAGTTGATGCGTATCTGCATATTATTGTAAAAAAGAAAAGAGAGTAGGTATTTATGGTACTCATAGGAATAGGCAATGTGCTTCAAAAAGATGATGGACTCGGAGTGTATGCTACTACTTTTTTACATGAAAACTATAGCTTTTCTCCGAAAATTAAGATAATCAATGGTGGAGTAGAGGGCATACATCTCTACAATGTGCTTGAGAACAGTTCACATGTTGTTGTGCTTGACTGCTTGCAGTTAAATGATGCACCAGCCTCTATTTATGCTATACCTGCACAAGAGATATCAGGATATGGGCTTAATAATGGTGGTGCTCATGAAATTGGTATATTGCAATGTATGGACATGATGGAGTTACAAGGAAAAGAGATCCCCAAAACAATCGTAATAGGAATGATACCGCAAGAAGTAACTTTTGCGTTTGGTCTCTCACAAAAAGTGCTTAATGCATTTGATGGATATATTTCTGTGATTTTACAATATTTAAAAAAACATGGAATAGATGCAGTAAAAACTGCATCTCAAACAGATCTATTTGAGATAATAAACAGAGCAAAAGATCCATCTGGTGTTATGATTTCACAACAAAAGGAGGTATAAGTTTATGGAAGAAAAATTACCGCAAGAAGAAGAGAATCTTCCAAACAATGTAGAAGAGGAGTTAGTATTTGGTTATGGTGCAAGCGCTATATTTCTTATCTTCCTTGTTTTTGTTATCTATATCTCATTTATAAGGTAGATTTCTCTACCTAAATACCTTGCGCAAGAGAGGACTTGACAACACTCGTCTCCCATCCATCGTACTGAGCATTATAAAACTCTGTGATGTCAATGAGCGAGAGCGTTAAAGTATCAATATCATGATAAAAAGGTTTATCCAAACGATAAAAGTCTAGGCCATTCATTCCATCTTCATTTACTATCTCTTTCTTTATCACAAACCCCTCTTTCTCTAATGCTTTTTTTAACTCCTCTTTTATCTCTACGTCTTCAAAATAGACCTTATGCTCTATTGCTCGTGGTACTTGCAGTGAATCGCCTTGCTCTTTTAAATTATCACATACTTTATGATTTTGGATAAGCTGCCACTCTCTAGGAGTTGGGTAGAGTAACTTTTTATAATAATTCCACTCCCTATCGTCGCTATACCCATTTGTTATTTCGTATGATGCATGTTCATTGAGTGCATACTCTATAAAGTCTTGCCAATTGTAACTAAACTGTAAATAATAAAGAAATGTTACATACCCATCAGAGATAATTCGTCCAACATACTTTCCAATACGAAATTTTATCATGGCAGCTTCTAATTTATCTTCCATAAAGAGTATCTCTGGCTCTTCATTTTCACTCAACATACCATTTGCCTTCGGATCTTTGAGTTTTGCTTTTACAAATCCTATAATAGGGTGTGTATACTGTAGCTCCTCAATTTCCATAGAAATACCTGCATTAAACTGTATAGAAGCAGGTTTTCCTTCTAAATTTTTCATATAAATTTCCCAATACTCTTGCATCCCAATCTCCTTTTACTCTATCTATCCTGTAACCACCTTTATACTCTGTGTCTCATTGACATTTACTTCTAAAATGGCTGCATTAATTTTTGTTTTTCTAATCTTTATGCTATAGTTAAAATCTCTCTTATATCCACTATGATAGTCCGTAGTCTTTAAATAAAACTAAAAGAGAGCAGTTCTACTCTCTTTTAAGGACTAAATAACACAATTATAAGCTGTAAGCCTTGAGTCAACTATTTATAAGGGTGTTTAAAAACAGCTGATAGTTAACAAACTGTTAGGTCATTCCCCCCATAAAACATACTTCGCCCCTCAACAGGTAGCTGGTTATTGAAATAGATAGGATGATTGACTGCTATCTCTTTGCTCATTTTAGAAAATATTTGTCTATTTCTAAGCAATGAGCCACTCACTGCTACTGCTGTGATATTCATATTTTGTTTTATTTCATCTAGTTCATTAGCTACAAATTCTA
>DQUE01000195.1 GCA_015662405.1 Sulfurimonas autotrophica
CACTTGATGATACTAGTATCGCCAAGTAAAGTTCGCCTTGAATCTAAACCCTTTAAATGCTGTTATCTATGAAGTTATTTATGGTCTCTTACTTATAAATGGCACTATGATATTTTAGTGTTGCAACTAAAACACAGAGAGTTACTCAAATTTCTCAAAGAGATAAACTATGAGATCTATAAAAGCTATTTCTCTTCTAAAACCGATTCCTCCAAAAGAGTTTGAGGAGTTATTTATCTTAAATTGAGTATAATCACTTAATTTTATTCAAGTGGATAGTTATGCTAAATTATGAATCGATAAAACCTTACCTTTTTAAGTTTGAACCTGAAACGGCACATCATATTGCAGAAACAGTATTAAGGCTACCAAATATTTGTCAAATCCCTTTTAATCCCTATTTAGAATCTCACTTTGTTAATGATGTGAGTCTCAGACAAGAGATTTTTGGTCGTACCTTTTATAATCCAATAGGTTTAGGTGCAGGCTTTGATAAAAATGCCACGATGATACGCGGTATACAGATTTTAGGATTTGGCTTTACAGAAATCGGTACAGTTACACCAAAACCACAGAGAGGAAATCCAAAACCAAGAATGTTTCGTCATGTACAAGAGCAGAGTATTCAAAATGCTATGGGATTTAACAATGATGGTGCATACAAAGTTGTAAAACGTCTGCAAAAGCGTACTCCTTTTACTACACCAATTGGCGTAAACATTGGAAAAAATAAGCTTACACCTGAACATGAAGCACTTAATGATTACACACATCTCATCAAAGCCTTTGACGGTTTAGGTGACTACTTTGTAATCAACATCTCTTCTCCAAATACACCAGGACTAAGAGATTTACAAAATGAAGCGTTCATTAAAAATCTCTTTTCACAAGCAAAAGCACTCACTCCAACACCTATTTTATTAAAAATAGCACCTGATATGGAGATAGAAGATGCTGTAAACTTGACAAAAATGGCAGTTGAGAGTGGTGCAGATGGTATCATCGCCACAAACACTACAATTGACTACTCACTTGTAAAACACCCAAAAGATATTGGCGGAATCAGCGGTGCAGTACTTCAAGAAAAAAGTTTTAAAATCTTTGATGCTATTGCAAAAGAGCTCTATGGAAAAACTACTCTTATTTCAGTTGGTGGTATAGACTCTGCCAAAGAGGCATACAAACGCATAAAAGCAGGTGCCTCATTGGTGCAGATTTTAAGCGGATTAATTTTTCATGGACCAGATATGATCATGCATATGAATAACGAACTAGTACAGCTACTCAAAGCAGATGGTTATGAAAATATTTCACAAGCCATCGGAGCTAATCGATAATAGATGAAAACACTCGTAACAATAATTTTAACCTTAGGAACACTTATGGCAACATCGCTACCAAAATATGAAACAAAAACACTCAAAAATGGACTACAAATTGTAGTTATCCCTTTAAAGAACAATTCAAATGTCATCAGTACGGATATTTTTTACAAAGTTGGAAGCCGAAATGAAGTAATGGGAAAAACAGGCATTGCACATATGCTTGAACATATGAACTTCAAATCAAGTAAAAACCTCAAAGCCGGTCAATTTGACAAAGAGGTCAAAAGCATTGGTGGAGTAAATAACGCCTCTACAAGTTTTGACTACACACACTACTACATCAAATCAAGTACAGATAATTTAAATAAATCTATCAAATTGTATGCGGAACTCATGCAAAACCTCAATCTTAAAGATGATGAGTTTCAACCTGAACGTGACGTTGTGACAGAAGAGAGACGTTGGAGAACAGACAACAATCCTTTAGGTTATTTATATTTCAGACTGTTTAACAATGCTTATATTTACCATCCCTATCACTGGACACCAATCGGATTTATGAACGACATACGCACATGGACAATAGAAGATATACGCGATTTTCATAAAACCTACTACCAACCACAAAATGCTATTTTGATGGTGACAGGTGATGTTGATCCAAAAGAGGTATTTAAAAATGCAAAAGCTGCTTTTGGTAAGATAAAAAACTCTGGAGAAATTCCAAAAGTAAAATTTGTAGAACCAGAACAAGACGGTCCAAAAAGAGTGCTCGTGCATAAAGATAGCGAAGTAGAGATGCTAGCAATTACTTTTCATATTCCCAATTTCAAAGATCCTGACCAAGTCACACTCAGTGTCATTTCAGAGATTCTCTACTCAGGAAAAAGCTCTAGACTTTACAAAGAACTTGTTGATAAAAAACCTCTTGTAAACTCTGTATATGCTTATAATATGGAAAACACTGATCCAGGTCTATTTATCTTTATGGCTACATGTAATCCAGGAGTCAAAGCAGAAACAGTAGAAAAAGAACTCATTAAACAGATAAATCGATTAAAAGAGACAAAAGTAACAAAAGCAGAACTTGAGAAAGTAAAAATCAATACTAAATCTGATTTTATCTATTCACTTGAGAGTTCAAGTTCTGTTGCAAATCTTTTTGGAAGCTATCTTGTAAGAGGAGACCTTACACCACTGCTACATTATGAAGAAAATGTCAATAAAGTGACTGCAAAAAAAGTACAAGAAGTGGCTCGAAAATATTTTAACTTTGATAAATCTACAACACTTATTTTAAAAAAATAAGGGGTTCATATTTAGCTATAAATTAATACTTTTTCGCTATAATTAGCCATTATTTTTAAAGGCTAATAAGAATGAATTTAGTAACAGGCTCTTCAACCGCACTGATCACTCCATTTAAAAATGGAAAACTTGATGAACAAACATATGCTGCGTTAATAAAGCGCCAGATAAACAACGGTATGGATGCAATTTGCCCAGTCGGTACAACAGGGGAGAGCGCAACGCTTACACATGATGAGCATAAGCGCTGTATAGAGATTGCTGTAGAAGTTTGTAAAGGAACACAAACAAAAGTTCTAGCAGGTGCAGGAAGCAATGCAACACATGAAGCTATAGAGATAGCAAAACATGCACAAAGCTGTGGCGTTGATGCTATTTTTTCTGTTTCACCCTACTATAATAAGCCTTCTCAAGAGGGTTTATA
>DQUE01000076.1 GCA_015662405.1 Sulfurimonas autotrophica
AGATGAGATGATAGAAAATACGATTCAAGCAAGTAAAGAGGTGTTTGAGGAGATAAGTAATGCCTAAGAGTGATGAAGAAGAGCAAAAACCACGAATAAAACCCATAGTGGAAGCAGCAGACACGCTCTCTTTAGGTATCTCTATAGTTGTGGCGGTATTGCTTGGTGTTGGAATTGGCTGGCTGCTAAAGAGGTGGAGTGGTATAGATTGGCTCTTTTGGGTAGGCATCTTTATAGGAATTGCAGCAGCAATTTTAAATATCTATAAAGCCTACTCAAAGCAGTATAAAGCGTTTGAAAAGCTGGCAAAAGAAGAGAGATATGCAATCAAAAAAAGAGCTTCAAGATGAAGATGAGGACTACGGTGAAAAAGTCTATTAGTATTTTTTTGGGGGTACAAATTTTAATCTTTATAATATATTTTTACTCTTTAAAAATATTTTTAAATGTAGAGATTGCATTTTTGAGTGCCTTTTTGATTATAGTTGGATCCTCTTTTGCATACAGAAAAATGGTACATAGCAAGATTGATACTGATCAATATGAAAATGAGCGTGATCTGCTTGATAGGATCGATGATCCCTATGAGTTATATGATAATCAAGAAGTGAATCAAGCATCTGCACAAGAGTTGGATCTAAAGCAAATAGTAAAAGAAGAAAAAGCAAAAATAAAGACATTCAGTGTAAAAAATGTAAAATATGGGCTAAGGGGTAGCTCCTCAATGATAAGAATTACACCTTATCTCTTTCTTGTACTGGGATTTATAGCTTTGAAAAACAATGGACTCTTAGAGCTGACATACTATTTACCATCTCTTTTCATTGGTATCGTAACTGGTGCGATTATTTCGAAGGAGATTTTCGCTTAGTTTGTTATCATAGGAAGGTTAATGGAGATTGATTTTTTCGCCACTTCAACATAAAAGTTATATTTTTCAGATAACATTTTAATCTCTGGTTCGATAGTTTTATCGATTTTATCTGCAATGATTGAGATACAAAAGAGGCTATATTTTCTTTCATTAAACTTAATATACTCTCCGATAATATAAAAAATCTTTGTCTCTATGGTAGCACTTTTTTGACATGCTTTATAGATCAGGTTTAAAAGTTTGATCAAATTATTAGCATTGATTATAATATCAGGAATTGTTGGATCATAATTTTTTGTATAGGTTATCTCAGAGTTGATTGAATTTGAAGCGATACAGAGATCTGTAATAGTAAATATATTTGTAAGCTCCCCATCTGGTTTTTTGGTATTAATTTTATATGTAGGTGTTTGGTAGAGCTTGATTCCTATCTGCTCTTCATCTTCATAACCGATTGTAATAGCAAAAAATTTATATCTGCCATATTCTAGTTCTAAAAATGTTGTTTTAAAACCAAAGGTAATGCTTGCATAGGTTTGTGCAAGAGTGAAGAGTTCACTTGATTGTACTGCACCAAGTAAAAACTGAGCTTCACTGTTGAGTGATATAATTTTTCCATTAGAGCTAAAGAGAATAAATGGATTATAATCATTTTCTATCCATTGCTGCTCTAACGTCATTTTCATAATGCTACTCTTCTATATAATTTTTCAGTTTTCGTCCAACTTTAGGGTGTTTCAATTTTTTGATTGCACTTGATTCGATTTGTCGTACACGTTCTCGTGTAACACTTAACTCTTTACCAATCTCTTCAAGTGTTCTGTCACTTTCATCATCCATAATCCCAAAACGGAGTTTTATAACAGCTTTTTCTCTTTCATTTAATTGTTCAAGCACTTGTTCTATCTGAATTCTCAAGTCATCTTTTAAAATTGCATCAGAAGGAGAGAGTGAGGTTTTGTCTTCTATAAAGTCGCCAAATCTACCATCCTCTTCACTCCCAATAGGTGCTTCAAGAGAGATAGGCTCTTTTGTGATTTTGATAACATTTTTCACTTTTTCTACTGACAAACCAACCTCTTTTGCAATTGTATCAACATCTGGTTCTTTACCATTCTCTTGAAGGTATTTACGCATTATCTTATTGATTCTATTGATTGTTTCAATCATATGAATTGGAATACGGATTGTTCTTGCTTGATCTGCAATAGCACGTGAAATAGCTTGACGAATCCACCATGTTGCATAGGTTGAAAATTTATACCCCTTTTGATACTCAAATTTGTCAACTGCTTTCATAAGCCCGATATTTCCCTCTTGAATAAGATCAAGGAACGGTAATCCACGATTTGTATAACGTTTTGCAATAGAGACAACAAGGCGTAAGTTAGACTTTGCCATCTTTGTTTTAGCAGTTTCGGAGATATTTTTACCACGCTTGATTTGCTCTAAAATATCGGCAAGTTTTTCTGGTTCCATATCAAAACTGTTTTTTGAAGCCTCTTTTGTTTGTACAAGCTTTTTAATCTCCATATATGTTGAGACCATTGTTGCTTCAGGAACCATATTGGTAATCTCTTCTTTTGTTAAATCTTGAATTTTCTCTACTAAAATTTTATGATTCGTTTTGAGTGTTGCATTAAAAAGAGGAAGTTTATA
>DQUE01000134.1 GCA_015662405.1 Sulfurimonas autotrophica
AAGGTTGGATTAAATTTTGAAATTTTTAATTATGTCGCTTTTTTGTCTATTCTCAACGCTTAATGCAAATGATAAAGCGATGGAATTTGATAATGTTCAAGAGCTGTTAGAGTGGCGCAGTCAACAGCCAGAAAATCAGAATACAGATCAAGAGTATTTTGAAGATGATGATATGGTCATCATAAAATTAGAGAATGGTCAAATAGTTGATACAGTTCCATATGAATCGTCATTTGAGTCATTACCCGATGCTACGGTTATAGAGATAGAGCAAGATAACGAACTAGATCAAAGTATACTTTATGAAGATAATGTAAAAAACATTGAGTCTTTACCCTTTGCAACCATAGTAAAAGAGGAACAGAGTGTTGCTGATCAAACATCTACTATTGAGACAGTAGTAGAAAAAGTAGATAGTCCAAGCATCATTACAAAAACAGAAAAGCAAAATGAAAGTAAACCTATAACCATTATCAAATATGGTGAAACTTCATCGTCCGAGGTGTGTCATACAGCAACAAAAGAGGAGATTGATTTTTGGAAACTGTTGGATCAGGCGATGATCAAATCTACTGCTGTGATTTTGAAAAAACATGATATTCAAATTACTCAAAAAAATATGGATATTGTCAGAAGTGAATATTATCCCAATATTTCTCTGGGATATTCTGGGGAGTATTATCATGGATATGGCAGCGATGGTTCAAGTATTGGGGGTTCTTTTTATCCATCGATTTCACAGTATAGAGATTCACTTAATTTAAGTTTACAACATGAACTTTATCGTTTTGGTGCTACTGATTTAAAAATGCAAATGAGTCAAAAAGATATAGAAATCGTCAAAAGTGAATTGGCACTTGCGCAGCAGGATGTATCTAAAGAGTTATTATCATATTTTATGGAAGCTGTTAAGTCTCAAGAGAATTTAAAATTTAAAGATGATATGAGGGTAGTACAAGATAGAATCTTACAAAAAAAATGGAGACTTTTTGAATCAGGTCAAATTTCAAAAACTCTGATTTTAAGAGATAAATTGTCTCTTGTCTCTTTGGAAAAAGATATTTTAAAACATGAGATGAATTATATTGACCTTGTAAAAAAAATTCAGGTATTAACAAATATTGAGATAGATCCTACCTTGAGCAAGTTTGTGATACCTACTCCTAAGAACAGAGAGTTAGTCTCTTTTGAACAGAGTGCAGTCGCGAAAAACTTAAAACTGCAATTAGAGAAAAAATTGCAAGAGTTGGAAATGATCAAGAAAGATTACAAACCGACAATCTATGCCAATAGTGCCTATCGTTTTTATGGAGCCGATGATGATAGTTTCACAAAAACAATAGAAAATTTGGAAAAAAATAGTTGGGATGTGGCTGTTAGTCTGAGATGGGAACTTTTTAGTGGTTTTAAAACAGATAGCACAATAGAGAGGGCTAAAATTGAAGTACAAAAATTGGTTGAGCAGTATAGATTGGCAAAGGTTGACTTTGAATCAAGAAAAATGAAAAGAGCGTTACTAAAAGAGGCAATTGATAAGATATTGAGAGTAGAAGCCGAGATATTAGATCAGACTTGTCAGCAAGAAGATATAATGGTTAGATTAGAGAGTGCTGGTCAGATAAGCTCAATTGAGCTTGATAGCATTGAGATAAACAAGATTAGAAGTCAACTTGATTTTAGATTAGGTGTTATAGATAGTGTTTATGAGACAATTTCAGACGAATTGATAATTTAAAGTTTATGGAAGTGGTGCTTTAGCTCCATTAGGGTGAAGCTAAAGCACCACTTCTAGAGTAATTGGAAAGAATAAAAAAGGATTTTGATGCATACAGCATTAGTAGCATTGGAGATTGCAGGAAATCTCAATCGTATCAATATTGACAGTAGAGGTATTGCCAAAGAGTTTGCTTTAGAGGATGAAAAAGAGCCTACTATACCTGAGCTTGCTCGCATTGCAAAAAAACAGAGTTTTAGGGTTTCTATTAAAAAACTCTCTATTGAAAAATTAGTTGAAAATTATCCCATGCCTATCATCTGTCTGATGAAAGATGGATCATACAGCACGATAGTAAGAGCAGCTAAAAATAAAGAAGAGTTACT
Organism: Sulfurimonas autotrophica; assembly: GCA_015662405.1. Classification (GTDB taxonomy): domain Bacteria; phylum Campylobacterota; class Campylobacteria; order Campylobacterales; family Sulfurimonadaceae; genus Sulfurimonas; species Sulfurimonas autotrophica_A. The sequence goes on from DQUE01000134.1 coordinate 2,101, forward strand.
TGTTTATGATCCAAAAGAGAGTAAAACCTTACCTATAAGTTATGATGATTTTGATAAGGATTTTGCACATCAAAGTCTTGTCTTAAAGCATCGTATGTTTTCAGATGAGATCAAATTTGGTTTTGGTTGGTTTATCAATGAGATAATGCACTATAAAAAGATTATTTTAGAAGTATTGATGGCATCATTTGTGATACAGCTGTTTGGTTTAGTGACACCGTTATTTACGCAAGTCATACTAGATAAAGTTTTGGTACATCACTCTTTAACGACTTTGGATGTGTTGGCAGTTGCATTTTTAGCCGTGACACTTTTTGATTTTTTACTAAATTATATGAGAAATTATATTTTTGTACATACCACCTCTAAAATCGATGCTAAACTTGGAGCCAAGCTATACAACCATCTACTCTCCTTGCCATTTGGATATTTTGTGGTTAGGCAGGTTGGTAATATCATCGCAAGAGTGCGTGAGCTAGATCAAATTCGAAACTTTATCGCAAATAAATCAGTAACCGTATTTTTAGATGTACTTTTTAGTTTTGTATTTTTAGCGGTTATGTTTTTATATAGTGTTGATCTTACACTCATGGTAATGGGATTTGTATTTGTTATCGGAATTGTTTACTTTTTTGCAACGCCAAAGTTTAGAAGAAAACTTGAAGAAAAGTTTGATATGGGTGCTGAGCAAAATGCATTTTTAGTAGAGTCTGTTACTGGTGTAGAAACAGTAAAGTCTTTGGCATTAGAGGGCGCTATGCAAAAACGCTGGGAAGATAAACTAGCTGATTATATAAGTGCAAGTTTTAATCTTAGTAATTTTGGTTTTATCTTAGGTGGATTCACAGGGATGGTTCAAAAGTTAATGACCATCTCAATTTTGTATTTTGGTGTTTTGCAGGTTATAGAAGGCAATTTGACAGTGGGGCAACTTATCGCTTTTCAAATGTTTGCAAACCAATTTAGTGGGCCAGTTTTAAGATTGGTTAACTTATGGAATGAATTCCAACAAACGCTTATTTCAATTGACAGACTTGGAGATATCTTAAATATGCCTCCAGAGCAAAAAAATGAAAAAGCTATTACACTTGCACAACTTAGAGGTGATATAGCATTTAATAAAGTGAATTTTTCTTATAAGCCTGGTGGACAAATGGTACTTAAAGATCTCTCTTTTAGTTTACAAGCTGGTATGAGTGTTGGTATTATTGGGAGAAGCGGGAGTGGAAAAAGTACCGTGGCAAAGATGATTCAACGGCTTTACATTCCAAATGATGGACAAGTTATGGTAGATGGTGTTGATATCAGCCACTTTAATCCTAAATGGTTTAGAACTTTGATAGGTGTGGTTTTGCAAGAAAATTACCTCTTTCGTGGTTCGATCAAAGATAATATTTCTATGGCAAAACCAAGTGCAACTATGGATGAGATTGTTAGTGTGGCGAGAATTTCTGGAGCAGATGAGTTTATATCAGGGCTGCCGGAGGGTTATGATACAGATGTAGGAGAGAGGGGTTCAACACTCTCTGGAGGACAAAGACAGCGTGTTGCGATTGCAAGAGCGTTGATTACTAATCCTCGAATTTTGATCTTTGATGAGGCAACATCAGCACTTGATTATGAGTCTGAAAAGATTATTAATAAAAACTTGGTAAATATCAAAAAAGGTCGTACAACAATTATCATTGCGCATAGACTCTCTACAGTTAAAGATTGTGATGTGATTATAGCCATGGATAAAGGTCAAATTGTTGAGGCTGGTACCCATGATGAGTTGATGAAGAAAAAAGGGTATTACCACCACCTCTATTCACAGCAGGAGATATAAATGAATAACATAGATGATAAAGACAGATTTAAACCGCATTTAGTTGAGATAGAAGATAGACCTGTAAGTCCATTAGGTAGAAAGACAATGTGGGCAATACTGATTTTTATGGCTTTAGCAGTTTTATGGTTGTTTTGGGGTAAAACTGATGTTGTTGTAAGTGCGAGAGCAAAAGTAATTCCTATGGGAGATATAAAAGTACTACAACCACTCTCTACGGGGTCAGTAAAAAAGATATTTATAAAAGAGGGTGCATTTATCAAAAAAGGTGATCCTTTGATAGAGATTGATCCTTCAGTTGAAGAGACAAATATTAAGGCTAAGAAGAGCACTTTAGCGCTGCTTGAGTTAGAGGCTAAAAAAATTAAGTCACTTATCAATGGCAAACCATTTAGAATGCCAATAAGTACTCCTCCAAATATTGTTATATTGATTCAGGGTATACATAAAGCAGAGAGTAAATTTATGATAGAGCAAAAAAGGCAGATTGATCAACAGATAAAACAGTTAGAGGAGCAGATAAAAGCAACAGAGATCAATAAACAGAGAATACAAAATTTATATAACTTGGGAATACAAGAACAAAATAGATTAAAACAGGTTCTAGATATCATTGCTAAAAATGACTACTATCAAGTTCAAAAACAAAACATGAATTATAAAAATGAGGTCAATAGACTTTATCATGATTTATTAAGGCTTCAAGAACAGATAAAAGGTGCTAAGATGCAAAAACTTTTGATGGATCAAGATTATAGAAAAAAGCTATACACAGAATTGACACAAAAAGAGAAAGAGATCATAGCGTATCGTTCAGAAATTGATATGATAGAGTATAGAAAGAAAAAGCAGATAATTGTATCTCCTGTTGATGGAATTGTCGGTAAAATTGCGATCAATACTGTTGGCGCTGTTGTAACACCAGCTGAGAAATTGATCACAATTGTACCTAAAGATGTACCATTACAACTCAAAGCTACTGTTGAAAATAAAGATATTGGTTTTATCAAAGAGGGTATGAAAGTTGCGATCAAAATTGATACCTATAGTTTTCAAAGATTTGGATTGATTGACGGCATTGTGAGCAAAATAGGTGTAAATGCCATTGAAGATAAAAATCTTGGCTTGGTTTATGAAGTATTTATAGAACCACAAGAGATTTCATTGATAGTTGAGGGAGAAGAGCGTTTCTTGCGACCGGGCATGAGTGCAACGGCAGAGTTAAAAGTAGGACAAAGAAGAATTATTGAACTTTTTGTGTACCCGCTTATCAAGTATTTTAACGAAGGTGTTAGTGTAAGATAGTTTTAATAGTGCCTTAAATTAAGCTAATTGTAAACACAATTTAAGTAATATAGCCGACTTTCAATGCCATGTCCATTGTATTGAAGTTAAAAAACATAGTTTATCTGTGTTTTGTAAAAATTTAAAAAGGAAAAAATTTGCCAACTATAAATCAGTTGATTCGTAAAGAGAGAAAAAAGGTGATTGTTAA
>DQUE01000183.1 GCA_015662405.1 Sulfurimonas autotrophica
CTTGAGATATTAGAAAATAAAAATAAAAGATGAGAGAAATGCAAAGAGTAGAAGCAGAGATTGCAAGACTAATTGATGAGTGTGATTATGATGAGGTGAATCGTCTTTTTAGTATGCTTCAAGGCGGAAAAAGACTTCGTGCAAAATTGATACTCAAAATTGCCCCAAACCATAAAGATGCTCCACTTTTAGCTGCTATAGTAGAACTTATTCATGCAGCCTCACTTCTGCACGATGATGTGATAGATGATGCGAAGACAAGGCGTGGAGTGGCATCTGTGAATGCAACAGATGGTAGTAAAATAGCTGTTATGCTTGGTGATATTTTATACTCGAAAGCATTTACAGAACTTGTTTTATTTGATAAAGATGTAGCACAAACAATTGCATCAGCAGTTACAGCACTCTCAAAAGGTGAGATGATGGATGTCGCAATGGCAGAATCTTTTAATAGTGATGAAGAAAAATATCTTGATATGCTGTACCTAAAAACGGCAACACTCATTGAAGCAGCAGCAAAAGCAAGTGCTCTTTTAGCAGGAAAAGATGTGCAAAAGTATGCTATTTATGGAAGAAACTTAGGTCTTGCTTTTCAAATCATAGATGATATACTTGATATTACAGCAGATGAGGCAACACTTGGAAAACCTGCGATGAATGACTATGTAGAGGGAAAATGCACGCTACCGTATATTTATTTGTATAAAGCGTTAGATGCAAAAGAAAAAGAGAAACTCCTTCGTTTACATGCAAAAAAACCTACAGAAGATGAACTGCTTTGGATGAAGAAAAAAATGCAAGAACATAAAACAATAGAGAAATCTTTTCAACTAGCCAAGCAGCTCTCAGCTGAAGCAAAAGCGGCTGTAAGTGAAGAGGAAGAGTTGGTAGATATTTTAGATACTATGATAAAAAGAAGTTATTAATGCACTATTTAACAGTTAGCCTTTCACACAAAAATAGTGATTTGGCACTAAGAGAGAAGTTTACATATACAGACGAAGAGAAAGAAGCTTGTCTGCAAAGACTTTTAGAGTCACCACATATTAGTGAAGCAATAATGCTCGCTACATGTAATCGTATGGAGTTGTATGTATGTTGTGATGATATTTCTAAAGCAACAAGTTATATAATGAGACTTTTGACATTTAAAGGTGGTGTATCAGAAGAGTTTTTACGAAATACTGCTGAAATAGTTGATGAGAGTAGTGCTATTCATCATCTTTTTGCGGTTGCAAGCTCTATCGACTCTATGGTTGTGGGCGAGACGCAGATAGCAGGGCAGCTCAAAGATGCTTTTCGGTTTTCACATGAACGTGGGTATTCGGACAAGAGGATGTCTCGAGCAGTCTCTTATGCCTTTAAGTGTGCAGCAAAGGTGAGAAACTTGACTGATATATCTTCAAAACCTGTCTCTGTAGCTTCTGTGGCAATTGGGCAGATAAAAGAAAAAGTGAAGAATCTCCATGAGAAAAAAGCCTTGGTTATTGGTGTGGGTGAAATGAGTGAAATTTGTCTCAAACATCTTATTTCAGATGGTGTGGATACATTCATAACCAACAGAACAAGACAAAAAGCTGAAACTTTGGCAAATGAGTGCAGTGCGAAACTCTATGAATTTGGAGATTTGGACAAAGCTGTCAATGAATTTGATATCATCTTTACCGCCACAAGTGCACCTTATCCAATTATTACGAATGATTTGATAGAGGATGTTGATTTTGAGCGATTTTGGTTTGATCTAGCAATTCCTAGAGATATAGAAGTAGAAAAAAGGGATGGTATTTCTCTTTTTGTTGTAGATGACATACAAGAGATAGTCGATGCAAACAGATCGCAAAGGGAACAACATGTAAGACAGGCACACGCAATAATTGGAAGAAGTGTTGTGGAGTTTTATGAATGGCTTGATACGCTAAATGTAGAGCCTATGATAAAAGAGATCTATATAAAAGCGTATAAATCTGCTAATGAAGAGACACAAAGAGCTATAAAAAAAGGCTTTATTCCCAAAGAGTATGAAAAGCAGGCACAAAAAATGGCACAGCAGGCAATAAAAAGATTTTTGCATGATATGACAAAAAAAATGAGAGAAACCTCCCATGAAGCCAAAAGTGATTCTACAGCTGGAGTAATGCAGTACATTCTTAATGATGAGCATGATAACATCCCAGACAAATACAAACATCATTTAAAAAAGGATTAAAATTTGAGAAGAAGTAAAGCGTTTATACCAACAACGAAAGAAGCACCATCAGATGCTACGCTTGCAAGTCATGTATTTTTATCACGCGCTGGATTTATAACGCAGGTTGCATCAGGTTTGTATAATTATCTGCCATTAGCAAAAAGAGTCATAAAAAAAATAGAAAATATAATTAATGAAGAGATGACAAAAGTAGGGGCACAAGAGGTAGAACTCTCTTTTGTTACACCAGCAGAGTTATGGCAAGAGAGCGGAAGAATAGAAAAATTTGGTAAAGAGTTACTCCGTTTTCATGATAGAAAAAACAATCTTTTTGTGCTTGGTCCTACACACGAAGAGATGATGGTTGCTATTGTTCGTAATCGTGTGACCTCTTATAAGAATTTACCATTAAATCTCTATCAAATAAAGACAAAATTTCGAGATGAAGCACGTCCTCGTTTTGGGCTTATGCGTGGTCGTGAGTTTATTATGCAAGATGCTTACTCTTTTCATGCTAGTGTAGAGGATTTAGATAGAGAGTTTGATGCGATGGAAGAAGCATACAAAAAAATACTCACGCGAATGGGGTTGGATTTTAGAGTTGTAGAGGCTGACAGTGGTGCTATTGGTGGAAGTGGTTCTAAAGAACTTATGGTTTTAGCAGAGAGTGGTGAAGATACAATTGCCGTATGCTCTACATGTGAATATGGAGCAAATATAGAGGCAGCCTCTAGAAGTAAGCGTGCTGATACTCCTGAAGCTCCTGAGGCCTCTTTTAATAAATTTAAAACACCAGATGTTAAAACAATAGAAGCACTTGCAGAGTTTTTTAAAGTAGATCCATACTATACGATAAAATGTGTTGCAAAAAAAGTAGTATATGAGGATGTAAGTGAAATTGTTCTTTTCTTTGTACGTGGTTGTGATACTTTGCAAGAAGTAAAAGCTCTCAATGCAACAGATGCACTTGATATTGTAGATGTAACAGAAGAGGAGCTCCAAGCGGTAGGATTAGTTCCAGGATATATTGGTCCACTAGATCAAGCACAGGCAAAACATGTTATTGACAGTGATTTAAAAGATGCTAAAAATTTGATTTGTGGGGCGAATGAGGAGGATTATCACTTTGTAGGCGTCGATTTGTCTGTGTTGAGTGATGTTGCTTATTTTGCAGATATAGCACAAGTAAACGAAGGAGATATCTGTCCTCATTGTGAAAAGGGAACACTCTCTTTTACAAAAGGAATCGAAGTAGGACATATTTTTAAACTTGGAACGACCTACTCAAAAGCACTGAAAGCTGAATTTTTGGATGAAAATGGAAAGGCACAGCCTTTTATCATGGGAACATATGGAATGGGGGTTTCACGTCTTGTAGCAGCAGTAATTGAGCAGCACCATGATGAGCATGGTTGCATCTGGACAAAAGAGACAGCCCCTTATATGGTAAATATTATGATTAGTAACATTAAAGATGAGGCACAGGTAGCAGTTGCACAAGAGCTTTATAAGCAACTGCAAGATGCAAATGTGGAAGTGATGCTTGATGATAGAAAAGAGCGTTTTGGATTTAAAATGAAAGATGCAGAGCTTATTGGATTTCCATATACTGTTGTTATTGGAAAAGAGCTTACAAACGGATATGTGCAGATTTTTACTCGAGCTACAAAAGAGAAGAAAGATGTAAAAAGAGAAGAGATACTCAACAAAATTATGGAACTTCTATAGATGATCTACTTCCTACTCTACCTCTTTTTAGAAGTGCTTGTTTCAGTAGAGGTATCTTCTGCTATAGGTGGTCTTGCAACATTTTTTGAAATAGTTTTGAGTGCTTTTCTTGGTGTGGCAATTTTAGTAAACTTTCGAAAAACACTTATTGAAAATTTGACAGCAGTCTCTTACAACTGTATTGATCTAGAGCAGTTTCAAAAGCTCAATCTTTTTACACTCATTGGGGCTATTTTGTTGATTATTCCAGGTTTTTTAACAGATATCCTGGGTACTTTCATGCAGTTTAGTGTTATTACGAGTATGATTGTTAACCGTTATAATGTAAAATCAGGAAAATGTAACTCTTCTTTTGAAGAACAAAACAATATACCAAAGGATTCAGATGTCATTGATGTTGAAATTATTGAGCACGATAGTACTCTTAAGTAGTTTTGTTTATGCAAACACAGCAAGTGAAAAAATTGAAGATTTTTTAGAAGATAAGTTTATGGAAAATCCAAAACTTGAATCAGTTGAAGTGACTGTGAAAAGTGTTGTGTCACTTAAACAGCTTCCAAAATGGAATGCTTATATTGTTGCTGTCAAGGCTGTTTTAAAAACAAAACAGCTTATCAACCAAAAAATGATTTGGTTTTCAAATGGAGAGCTAATTACAAAGGATTTGATAGATATAGATACGGGTGAAAGCCTTGTCAAAAAAGTTAAACCAAAAGTAAAAGCAAAACATTACATAAAAGAGAATTTAATCTATGGCAATGATAATGCAAAACATAAAGTCATGATTTTTTCAGATCCTCTTTGCCCTTTTTGTAAAGGATTTGTGCCAGGTGCTCTAGAAGATATGAAAAAAGAGCCACAAAAATTTGCTGTATATTATTACCATCTTCCATTAGAGAGATTGCATCCAGCTTCTGTGACATTGGTAAAAGCTGCAATTGCTGCAGAACACAAGGGTGTGAAGGATGTTGTTTTAAAACTTTATAATGTCAAAATTAACCCACGAGAAAAAGATGTTAAAAAAATTCTCAAAGCGTTTAATGAAGCAGTAGGAACGAATATAACACCCAAAGAGATTACATCTCCAAGTGTAGTTAAAGAGTTTAATCATGACAAATTTGTTGCAAATGATTTGATGGTTGCTGGAACACCTACTCTCTATTTGGATGGAGTAGCAGATGAGACAAAGAAAAAATACCTGAAAGTGAAGTAATGCAAAAATTAACAATCGCGACACGTGTTTCAGACTTGGCACTATGGCAGGCTAATTATATTAAAGAGCGAGTTGAAGCAACTTTTCCTGATATAGAAGTGGTGCTGAATAAAATTGTAAGTAATGGTGATAAAGTTTTAGATAAACCTTTAGCGCTTATAGGTGGAAAAGGACACTTTACCAAAGAGCTTGAAGAGGAGATGTTAGCAGGCAATGCAGAGCTTGCTGTACATAGCCTCAAGGATGTTCCTACATATATTCCAGATGGTTTGGAACTTGCCGCTGTAACACAAAGAGAGGATCAAAGTGATCTCTTTTTATCATACAGATATAAAACACTTGAAGATCTGCCAGAGGGTGCAGTTGTTGGAACTACAAGCTTGAGACGGAGAATGCAGCTTTTACAAAAGAGGCCTGATTTACATGTAAAAGATTTACGAGGAAATGTCAATACACGTCTAAGAAAGTTAAAAGAAGGAGAGTATGATGCAATTATACTAGCATGGATAGGACTCAGTAGACTTAATTTACTCAAAGATATTCCTTATACACAAAAGCTTTCACTTGATATGATGATACCACCGATGGGGCAGGCTGCTTTGGGTATAGAGATTGTATCGGATAATGAAAAAGTAAGAGAGATTGCAAAAAGTCTCAATGATGAAAAGACTTTTCTCTGTACAGAGATTGAGAGAGATTTTATAAGCAAAATCGGAGCAGGATGTTCCGCTCCTGTTGCATGTAACGCTGTTATAGATGGTGATAATGTTGTTTTTAGAGTTATGCTTGGATTTCCTGATGGGACAAACATTATGCAAGAAAAAGTGATAAAAAAGAGAGAAAAAAGTAAAAATTTAGGCAAAGAACTTGCTCAAAAAATGATAGATAAGGGTGCATTAGATCTGCTAAGCGAGGCAGAAAAAATAGCTTTTAAAGATGAAATGCCACAAAGATTATAAAAATGCAAAAAACGATAAAACTTTTAAAAAAAAATGATGAATTAAAAATAATTGATGCGGAGTTAGATATATATCTAGAAATTCCGCATTTGGCATATGCTGAAGTAAAAAAAGAAGATGGCGGCAGGGCACTCCTTTTTACCAATGTTGTTGATAAAAAAAAGAGTAAAAAGTTTGAAGAGCCGGTGCTTATGAATCTATTTGGTTCTTATAGGCGTTGTGAACTGCTCTTTGGACGAACAATTGAATCAGTCGCTGATGAAATAACAAAACTTTTGCATATGAAACCGCCTGCAGGTTTGAGAGAAAAAATTTCTATGGCAAGTGAACTTTTTTCACTCAAGAATATTTTTCCAAAACGTCTAAAAGGGGAGGGCGAGTGCCAAGAGGTGAAATATTTTGAAGATGCAATTGACCTCTATAAGATGCCAGTTTTAACGACATGGGAACAAGACGGCGGTCCTTTTATTACTATGGGGCAGGTATACACACAAAGTCTTGACGGTGAAATGGTAAATTTAGGAATGTATAGACTGCAAGTATATGATAAAAATCATTTGGGTATGCACTGGCAGATACACAAAGACTCTTCGCACTTTTTTGATCAGTACCAAAAAGCAGGGAAGAGAATGCCTGTAAGCATTGCAATTGGTGGAGACCCTCTTTATACGTGGTGTGCAACTGCACCGCTACCGTATGGTGTAAATGAACTTTTAATGTACGGACTCATTACAAAAAGAGCTGCACAGCTTGTGAAATCTTTGACGACACCTTTGTATATTCCAAAAGATGTTGATTATGTGATAGAAGGCTGGGTTGATCCAGATAATATGAAAATAGAAGGTCCCTTTGGTGATCATACAGGGTATTATACCTTAGAAGAGCCATATCCAGTTATGGAAGTTTCTGCTATAACAATGAAAAAAGAGAGAACATTTTTAGCAACAGTTGTTGGTAAACCGCCTTTAGAAGATAAATATATGGGCTGGGCAACAGGAAAAATATTTTTTCCTCTGCTAAAAACAACAGCACCGGATCTGCTTGATTATCATATGCCAGAAAATGCAGGTTTTCATAACTTGATTCTTGCAAAAATGCAACCGTTGTATAAAGGGCATGCAAAACAGTTTATGCACGTTTTTTGGGGTGCAGGGCAGATGAGTTTTGTCAAACATGCGATCTTTGTGGATGAAAAAGCACCAAAATTAGAAAATTATGAAGCTTTTGCGACTTATGTGTTAGATAGATTTACACCAAAGTCAATGTTTATAACAGAGGGTATTTTAGATGCACTTGATCACTCTTCGCCAGAGTCACTAGTCGGTGGTAAACTGGGTATAGATGCTACTGTAGGAAATAAGGTAGAAGCACCACAGCTTTTAGGTGATGCAGAGTTACTTCATCAGGTAAAAGAGATAATTCCAGATGTCGTGGATCTGCATCAGTTTATGCAAAGAACAAAAAATCCTATAACTGTGATCAGCATCAATAAAGAGAAAAATGTAAAAGAGTATTTTGATGATTTGTTAGTATTGAGTCCACATATGCGAATAGTAGTTTTTGTGGATGCAGAGAAAAATGATATATACAATGCTTACATGTTGATTTGGCGTGTTACAAACAACATGGATGCACTTCGTGATGTATATAGATCAGGCTTAATGGTTGGCATTGATGGAACAAATAAAAACTCTTTAGATAATTTTACAAGAGAGTGGCCAGATGATGTTACATGTACACCAAGTGTTGTTCATAGACTAAAAGAGATGGGAGTTTGGGATTTAGATGAGAGGCTCGTTAAGAAGTTTCAGCTCTAGTAGTTTTTTGTAGCTTAATCTTTGTAAAACACCTCTTTTTAGATAAAATAGCAAACTTTTTAATACTTTATTATAAGACAATTAAGGAATAATTATGGAAAAAATGTGGTCAGGTCGTTTTTTAGCATCTGCTTCAAATCTTTTAGATCGGTTTAATGCTTCAATTATGTATGACAGAAAGTTATACCGTGAAGATATAGAGGGTTCTTTGGCACATGCACAGATGCTTGCTAAACAGGGCATACTTACAAAAGATGAACTCAAACAAATTCAAGATGGTCTTGCTCAGGTAAAAAAAGAGATAGAATCAGGTGAATTTGTATGGAATATCTCTGATGAAGATTTGCATATGGGGATTGAGAAGCGTTTGACGCAAATTATAGGAGATACTGGAAAAAAATTGCATACGGCAAGAAGTAGAAATGATCAAGTTGCCGTTGATTTTAGGCGTTATGTACTTCGTAAAAATCTTGAAATTGCTAAACTTTTAAAAGCGTTAATGCAAGAGATTCTCACAGTTGCACAGCAACATACAGAGACTCTTTTACCTGGCATGACACATCTACAGCATGCACAGCCGATTAATTTTGGTTTTCATCTTGGCGCATATCTTTCCATGTTTAAGCGTGACATAGAGAGATTTGAGAGCTCTTATGTAAGAAACAATATATCTCCACTTGGCTGTGCGGCACTTGCTGGAACTCCTCACAATATTGACAGAGAGTATAGTGCGCAACTTCTTGGATTTGATAGTGTAAGTGTGAATTGTCTTGATACAGTAAGTGATAGAGATTTTGCCTTAGAGATTCTTTTTAATATATCGACAATGATGATGCATATTTCTCGTTTAAGCGAAGAGTTGGTACTTTGGTCATCGTATGAATTCGGATTTATAGAGTTAAGCGATGAGTACTCAACAGGAAGCTCTATTATGCCACAAAAGAAAAATCCTGATGTTCCTGAACTACTTCGTGGCAAAACAGGGCGTGTCTATGGCGCACTGGTTGGACTTTTAACTGTTATGAAAGGTCTGCCACTTGCATATAACAAAGACACGCAAGAGGATAAAGAGGGGGTATTTGATTCGGTTGAAACAGCTGAAATCTCTTTGGAGATATTAAAAGAAGCGATAAAAACTATGCAGGTAAAACCGCAAAATATGCAATCAGCGTGCAAAGTAGGGCACCTATCAGCAACTGATTTGGCTGATTATCTCGTTGAGAAGTGCAATATTCCATTTCGTGAAGCACATTTCATCACAGGCAAAGCCGTTGCAAAGAGTGAAGAGTTGGGTATAGATTTAAGTGATATTGAGTTGAAATATCTCCAAGAGATAGATGAGAGAATTGGCGAGGATGTGCTTGAGTTTCTTGTGCTTGAAAACTCTATGAATGCAAGAAGATCACAAGGTGGTACCGCTACACAAAGAACAAAAGAGCAGCTGGATTACTTTAAAAAGTATTTAGAGGAGAAAAAATAGATGAGAGTAAGCGTATCACATAAAGAGGGTATGAAGTTTGAAGCAAAAACTGAAAAAAGTAGTTTTATAATTGATTGTCCTGTTATATCTCCTGTAGAGTACTTTTTAGCAGGTATTATTACATGTAGTGCTACTGATTTGGTGATGATTCCAAAAAATCAGGGCAAGAGCGTGACTGATTTAGTAGTAGATGGGGATGTTGTGCGTGCTGAAGAGCATCCTCGTAAATTTGTGAAACTTCATTTGACATACAGTTTTCATTCGGATGCAGATGATGTAACAGCTGCAAGGTGGGTTATGGCATCAGTTGAGACATACTGCTCAACTATAAATACTATTCGAGAGACAACAGAAATTTCATACACTATTACACATAATGGAAAACGTATTCGTGAAAATGAGAAAGTGATTAGTGGTGGTGGAGCGAAAATAGATATGGGTGAAATAGAGGCATGTCCAAGCTAGAGGGAGGATTCTCTAGCTATAAGAAATCTTTTGGATCAGCATCACTGAAATGTCCCCATTTGAGTTTTGCTCCGCCCAAAATATGAAAATGAAGGTGTTTTACCTCTTGTCCGCCATCTTCTCCTATATTCGTTATGACTCTATATCCTGATTGATCTATTTTTACCTCTTTTACCAACTCTTGAATAAACGCTGTCATTTTAGCCATAGTTTCACCTGTAACTTCATTAAAACTCTCTACATGTAACTTTGGAATAGCTAAAATATGAATAGGGGCTTTTGGATTAATGTCGTGAAAAGCTAAAAAGTTTTCATTTTCTAAGACAATATTTGCTGGGATTTCTTTATTTATAATTTTACAAAATAGACACATAACTCTTTCCTTTGCTTTTTAATAATTGTAGCATATAAAAGCTATTTATAACAAAATTTTGAGTATAATCGAGGTAAAATTACAATATATGGAGACTCTATTGAAAGAGTGGTATGATAAAATAAGTGAAGCTAAAAGCGTAGAAGCTTTAGAAGATATTCGTATAGCTATTTTTGGAAAAAAGGGTATTCTTGCTGCAGAATTTGCAAAAATGAAAGATGCCCCTAGTGAACAAAAATCACAAATTGCAAAAGATTTAAATATGCATAAAAGTGCGTTAATGAATGAATTAACAGCGAAAAAAATTGCATTACAAACACAAGAGCTGCAACGTGTTATGAAAGAAGAGGCTATAGATGTTTCAATGTTTAGCGTAAGGTCTTCTGCAGGTGCACTACATCCTGTTATGGAAACGATGGATAGAATTGTAGAGTATTTTTCTTGTATGAATTTTTCTGTGAAGACAGGAAAAATCATTGAAGATGATTTTCATAATTTTGAGGCCTTAAATCTGCCTAAGTATCATCCGGCACGTGATATGCAAGATACTTTTTATTTTAAAGATGAGATGCTATTGCGTACACATACTTCTCCTGTACAAATCAGAACGATGCTTGAATCAAAGCCACCTATACGCATGATAGCTCCTGGTGCAGTTTTTCGTCGTGATTATGATTTAACACACACACCGATGTTTCATCAGGTAGAAGGGTTGCTTGTTGATGAGGAGGGAAAAGTCTCTTTTGCAAACTTGAAGTTTATTTTAGAGGATTTTTTGCAACATATGTTTGGTGATGTAGCTGTGCGTTTTCGCCCTTCATTTTTTCCTTTTACTGAACCTTCTGCTGAAGTAGATATCTCCTGTGTATTTTGTAAAGGTAAAGGGTGTCGGGTGTGTTCTCACACAGGCTGGCTTGAGGTGCTTGGCTGTGGTATTGTAGACTCGAATGTATTTGATGCAGTTGGTTATAAAAATGTCAGTGGCTATGCTTTTGGTCTGGGTGTTGAGCGTTTTGCAATGTTAATTCATCATATAGGTGATCTTCGTTCACTTTTTGAGGGAGATATTAAGTTACTGGAGCAATTTCAATGATAGTTACGAAGAGTTGGTTAAATGAATGGATTGATTTAGAAGGGATTGCAGCACAAGAACTTGTGAAGACTTTTAATGCTATTGGTTTGGAAGTGGATAGAGTGCATGAATACCGTATGCCTGAAAAAATTGTTTTTGGAAAAGTTTTAGAGTGTGAAAAACATCCAGATGCTGACAAGCTAAATATTTGTCAAGTAGATATAGGATCATGTACTCGACAAATAGTATGTGGTGCTGCAAATGTACGTGCAGGGTTACATGTAGTTGTAGCGACTATAGGTGCAGTAATGCCATCAGGACTTACTATAAAACCGGTAAAATTACGTGGTGTCGATTCAGAGGGAATGATTTGTTCTGCTTCTGAAATAGGTCTGCCTGATTTTGGTAAGGGTATTATGGAACTTGATGAAAGCATAGGTGCATTTACTCTTGGGCAGGAGATAAGAGAAAATCCTATTTTTAACGATGATTTAATAGAGATTGAGCTTACTGCAAATCGTGGTGACTGTTTAAGTGTTCGTGGTATTGCAAGAGACTTAAGTGCAGCTTTTGATAGACCACTCAAAGAGTATGTAAAAACTGATAATGATGACAAGAGAGGGATAGGGCGTATTGTATCTTTGACCCATGAAAAAGATTTAGATGTCAACTTACGCTACAAGGCTATAGATCTAAAAGAGCTTACTCCCTCCTTTGTTGTAAAACTTCGTCTTGCACAGATTGAAGAGACAAAAAAATGTGATGTAGAAGCTATGACTTTTTATGTAACACATGCTACAGGTGTTATTTTACGGGCATATACACATAAGTTTTTTGCCAAGGATGAGACTATAGCAAAAATAGTTCTTGGTGAAGATGAAAATGGTTTTGCTTGTATTAAAAATAGTGAGGGTGAAATTGCCTCTATTGTCGGAATAATACAAAAAGAGGCATCTAGGGTAACAACCAAAGAGGGAATTATACTTTTAGAAGCAAGTTACATCCCACCAGATATTATCTCTAAAAAAATGGCTCAAAAAAAAATAGAAGCTGGAGAGATGTTTTATAAAACATCAAGAGGCAGTGAACCTGACCTCTATTGTGGACTAGAGTACTGTGTAGATCTTATAGAAGAAAACTCGCTCTCTTCTACTTTTAGCGGTAGTATAGAGTTGGCTAACTCTTTTAAAGAGACAATTGTTATCGTGACAAAACAAGAGATTGATGCTATTATTGGTGCAAATATTGATAAGTCTGTAATAATTAAAATTCTTAAAAATTTAGGTTTTGATATTTCCAAGTCTTCAGTTGATAAGTTTGTGATTTCTGTACCACAGTTCCGTCATGATATTACACATAAACAAGATATTGTAGAAGAGATTGTGCGGATGGTAGGAATTGACAATATTGCAGCAAAGCCATTTCTTTTACAAGAACAAAATAGACTTGAAGATAACTATTTTGCGTATAAAAAACGTTCGGTTTTTAGACATAGATCTGCACAAAGTGGATTTTTTGAATCTGTTCACTTTGTTTTTGATGAAAAGAGGGTGCTTAACTCTTATGGATTTGAAACAACAAAAGAGGAGTTAGAGCTGTTAAATCCGATTGTACAGACTCTAGATACTCTGCGACCAACACTTTTAACAGGCTTACTTAAAGCAGCATCGGCAAATATTAAGAATGGGTATGCGTCAGTAAGACTTTTTGAAATTGGCTCAGTATTTACACCTTTAAGAGAGGAGTCTTACAAAATCTCTTTTATTTTTAGTGGTGAGAAAGAGAGTGAAAGCCTCATAAATAGTGGGAAACCGCAAAAAGTAGATTTTGCCTTTTTTGTGCAAAAAATTGCTGATATTGTAGGTGATATAGAGTTGCGAGAGTATGCAACAAAACATACTCTTTCTCATCCATATCAAGCAGCAGAGGTTTTATTAAACGATGAAGCAATAGGAGAGCTTTTTAGAGTGCATCCTGAAGTTGAACAAGCATATGATTTACCAATAACATATATGTGTGAATTAGATTTGGAAAAAATTCCATTTACATTAAAAACAGCAAAACAGAGATCGAAATATCAGGCATCATTTCGTGATTTAAGTATAGTGATACCCAAAACACTGCGTTATAAGAAAATCAAAGATGTAATAGATGCGCATGCCCTCAAAGAAGTAGTGCGTTTTTATCCAGTTGATACATACAGTGATGAGATTTTAGGTGATAAGATGAGTCTCTCTTTGCGTTTTGTTTTACAATCTGATGAAAAAACATTAGAGGAAGAAGATATTACTGCAGCGATGGACTCTATCCTTGATGCATTAAAAAGTGAACTTGGAGTGGGTTTACGATGAAAAAAGTAGTGATTACTCCTGCGAAGAGTTTTTCTCTTGGCACTTCAGAGATTGCTCCAGATAAATCAATTTCTCACCGTAGTGTGATGTTTGCAATGCTAAGTGATGGGGTAAGTGAGATAGAGAACTTTTTGCGAGCTGAAGATACATTGAACTCTTTAGAGATAGTAAAACATCTTGGTGCACATGTTGAAGATGATGGTACCACTATTAAAATATCTTCAAAGGGGATACAAGAGCCATTTGAAATTTTAGATTGTGGCAATTCTGGAACAGGAATGCGCCTTTTTTGTGGACTTTTAAGTTCTGCAAAGGGTCATTTTATTTTAACAGGTGATAAATATCTCCGTCGTCGTCCTATGAAAAGAGTTACTGCACCACTGATGAGTATTGGTGCAAAACTTGATGGAAGAGAAGATGGTGATTTTGCGCCACTAAGTATTCGTGGTGCCTCATTAAAAGCGTTTGATTATGAGAGCAAAATAGCCTCTGCACAAGTAAAAAGTGCAATGATTCTAGCAGCTCTGCGAGCAGATGGTATTTGTAAATACCGTGAGCCGGAACTCTCTCGTGATCACACAGAAAGAATGCTCAAAGGCATGGGTGCAGATATAAAAACAGATGGCTTGCAGACCACTATAACACCGCTAAAAAGTTTACTTTCTCCTTTGAAAATTCGAGTGCCTGCTGACCCATCTTCTGCTTTTTTCTTCGCTGTAGCGGCTGCAATTATACCTGGCTCACATGTAATGCTAGAAGGTATTACGCTTAATCCTACCCGCATTGAAGCATTTAAAGCATTAGAGCGTATGGGTGTAGATATACAGTATGATTTGTATGATGAAAAATATGAACCGGTAGGGAATATAACTGTGAAATATGCGCCACTTAAAGGTATAGTTATTGAAGATAAAATTGCATGGCTGATAGATGAATTACCGGCACTCTCAATTGCTATGGCATGTGCTGAAGGTGAGAGTGTTGTTAAAAATGCAAAAGAGTTACGTGTTAAAGAGTCTGATAGAATTGCAACTGTTGTAAAAGCTCTGCATGCTTGTGGTATAGCAGTTGAAGAGTATGAAGATGGGTATAAAATCACTGGTGGTGAGCTGAAAAAAGCAGTAGTAGATAGTGATGGAGATCATAGGATTGCTATGAGTTTTATTATAGCAGGGTTGAAATGTGGTATGGAAGTGAGTGATTTAGATTGTATAAATACATCTTTTCCTAACTTTTTTTCACTTGTGCAAAAAATTACACAGGTGGGGTTTTTATGAAAATAGAGATAGCTGAAAATTATGGATTCTGTTTTGGTGTAAAACGTGCCATTAAAATTGCAGAAGAGAATAAAAATGCTGCTACATATGGCCCATTAATTCATAATGCAAAAGAGATTGCAAGGTTACAACAAGATTTTAAAGTTAGTTTAGTTGAAGATTTTTGTGCATTTAAACCGGGTGATACGGCTATAGTAAGAACACATGGTATAGTCAAAGAGGAGTTAGAGCAACTGAAAAAAAATGGTATAGAGGTTGTCGATGCAACGTGTCCTTTTGTAACAAAGCCACAAGAGATAGCACAAGAGATGAGTGAAAAAGGATATGATGTTGTCATATTTGGTGATGAATCACACCCTGAAATAAGAGGGGTAAAGTCGTACGCAACACATGGTGCAATTGTTGTGTCAACTGTTAAAGGACTTGAAGATGTAAAACTTGGCGAACGTATTGCACTCATTGCACAGACAACAAGAAAAGTTGAAGACTATATGGCTATTACTAACTATTTAATTCCTCGCCATAAAGAGGTGAGGGTATTTAACACAATTTGTAATGCAACATTTGAAAACCAAGAAGCAGTGAGAAAACTTTCTAAAAAAGCTGATGTAATGATAGTAATTGGTGGAAAAAATTCATCTAATACAAAACAACTTTTTAATATATCTTACGAGAATTGCAGAGATAGCTACCATATTGAGGATGAAAATGAACTAGATAGACAATGGTTTACGGATAAAAAGCACTGTGGTATTACCGCAGGTGCTTCAACACCTGATTGGATTATACAAAATGTCATTAATTCAATCAAAGAAAGTATAAATTAATTATAATTTAGTTATAATTACAACAATTTTTATGTAACAGAGGATAGGTAATGGCGTTCGATAACGAATCATTTGAAGAAGAAGAAAATTTTGCACAGATGTTCGCAGAAAGCGAAAAAAAGCAAGAAACAAGTCGCATCGTAGAAGGTGAAGTAGTAGAGATACAAACTGATGAGAATAGAGCATTAGTTGGTATAGGTGAGAAACTTGAAGGCATATTAAGCCTTGATGAAATCCGTGATGAAAACGGTGAGTTGAAGTTTAATGTTGGTGATAAAATTAAAGTTATGCAAATGGGATACTATAATGAGCGTCCTAAAATATCATACAAAAAAGTTTTAGAACAAGAAAAGACTATTGCGTTTATTGATGCCCATAAGGACGACTATGAAGACTTGGTTGTAGAGGGTGTAATTACGAAGAAGAATCGTGGCGGTTATGTTGTAGAAGCAGATGCAGTTTCGTTTTTTATGCCACGTTCATTAGCAGCCTTTAAAGAGAGTGATGATGTTGTAGGTCGTAAAATTAAAGCACAGGTTGTTAAAATCGACCCAGCAGAAAACTCAATTATTCTTTCCCGTCGTAAACTTTTTAATGAAGAGCGTAAAAAGAAAAAAGAGATTATTGACCAACTTATGGCTGAAGATGTAGTTGTAGAAGGTGTTATTAAAAAAATTACTAGCTATGGTATGTTTGTAGATGTAGGTGGTGTTGATGGTTTAGTACATTACAATGAAATCTCTTATAAAGGACCTGTTAATCCGTCAAAACTTTATAAAGAGGGTGATGTGGTTATTGTAAAAGCCATCTCTTATGATAAAGAGAAGCGTCATCTTTCATTATCTATCAAGGCTGTTCAGCCTGATCCTTGGGTAGAAGTTGAAAATGAATTAGATGAAGGTGATACTATTACTGTTACTGTTTCAAATATTGAAGCATATGGAGCATTTGTTGATCTTGGAAATGATATAGAGGGATTTTTACATATTTCTGAGATTACTTGGAATAAAAATGTTAAAAATCCAAATGATTACTTAGAAGTAGGTCAAGAAATTGATGTTGAAGTTATAGAAATTAACTCTAAAACGCACAAACTTCGTGTTTCACTCAAAAGACTTTTACCAAAACCATTTGATGAGTTTATGAAAAAATATAAAGAGGGTGATGTTGTAACTGGTACAGTTACTTCATTGACTGATTTTGGTGCGTTTGTGCGTATTGATGGTGTTGAAGGACTTCTACATAATCAAGATATTTCATGGGATAAAAACACAAAGGCAAAAGAGGTTTTAACTTCTGGAGAAGAGATAGAGGTAAAAATTGCAAAAATTAATGAAGAAGATCAAAAAATTTCATTAAATCGTAAAACACTTTTAGAATCACCAATAGATAAATTTGCTACAACACATAAAGTGAACTCTGTAGTTAAAGGTACTATTCGTGATATCAAAGATTTTGGTATATTTGTGTCACTTGAAGATGGTGTTGATGCGTTGATTCGTGATGAAGATTTAGCTCCACTTGTAAAAGAAGATCTAGAAATAGGACAAGAGATAGAAGCTGTTGTTGCAAATATCGATACTCGTCGTGACCGTATCCGGTTATCTGTTAAAAAATTAGACTATATCAAAAATCAAGAAATGCTTGAGGAGATTAATGACAACGAGTCACACTCTCTTGGTGACTTGATAAAAGATAAATTTAAATAAACTCTATTATTTAAATGCAAAAGATAATAAAATGGTTTGCTCCTCTTCTAGCAATAGGAGTAGCACTGTTTATTCTCTTTTTTTTAGTATCTATAAATTCTGAAGAAGAAGCTGTAGATACACAACCTCTAGTATTAAAGAGTGAGATAGTTTTAAAAAAACCAGAAAAACTATGGCTGAATCATTTTTCTAAATCTGAGAGGCTTGGTTATTTCTATCCTGTAAATGAGGTCTATGTTACATTAGATCTCAATGAAAAAATAACTAAAACTATTACCTATAAATTGTCTGCCAATATTCAGGATCCATATCAATTATTTTGTTTAAAAGAAGAGTTAGAGAGGTATAAACTGAAATATTTTTTAAGAAAAGATAAAGAAGGTATAGATTTACTTATTTATTCACAAAAAGTAGATAAATTAAAAAAATTAGTAAATGTACTAAAAAATTATAAAATCAAAGCTCATTTAGAGCTTTATAAAGAGGAATAGTAAATGCAAAAATATACAGTAGTTGTTTGTGACCATATTCATGAAGCAGGTCTTGCAATGCTTAAAGAAGATGAGAGTATTAATTTTGTAATGGCAGCAGATGTTGATAAAAAAGAGTTGGTTGAAAATATTATTCCACAAGCAGATGTAGCTATTACGAGAAGTTCAACAGATGTTGATGCAAACTTTATAGCACATGCAAAAAATATGAAAGCTATTGTACGCGCAGGAGTTGGTGTAGATAATGTTGATATTCCTGGGTGCTCTAAAAAAGGGATAATTGTAATGAATGTGCCAACTGCAAATACGATAGCTGCAGTTGAACTTACGATGACCCATATGCTCTCATGTATGAGAATGTTTCCATACTCTCATGATCATTTAAAAAACCAAAGAGTCTGGAAGCGTGAAAAATGGTATGGATATGAGCTAAAGGGTAAAAAGCTCGGTGTTATAGGTTTTGGTAATATCGGTTCTCGTGTTGCAAAACGTGCGAAAGCTTTTGAGATGGATATAGTAGCGTATGATCCATACATTGATCCTTCAAAAGTGACAGATTTAGATATGGTATATACAAAGAACTTCGATGATATTTTAGCATGTGATGTAATAACTATTCATACACCAAAGAATAAAGAGACTATTAATATTATTGACAAAGAAGAGATCGCCAAGATGAAAGATGGCGTTGTTTTGGTAAATTGTGCAAGAGGTGGATTGTATAATGAAGATGCACTCTATGATGGACTAAAATCAGGTAAGATTCGTTTTGCGGGTATAGATGTATTTGTAAAAGAGCCTGCAATTGATAACAAACTGCTTGATTTGGACAATATTGTT
The DNA here is from genome assembly GCA_015662405.1 of Sulfurimonas autotrophica. Classification (GTDB taxonomy): domain Bacteria; phylum Campylobacterota; class Campylobacteria; order Campylobacterales; family Sulfurimonadaceae; genus Sulfurimonas; species Sulfurimonas autotrophica_A. The sequence continues at coordinate 18,791 of DQUE01000183.1, forward strand.
GTCTCTCCTCACTTAGGTGCCAATACATATGAGTCACAGTATAACATCGGCACACAAGCAGCAACAAATGCTATTTTGGCAGCAAAAGGGGTAGCATATCCAAATGCTATGAATCTGCCAATTGATGAGAGTAAAATACCTCCTTTTGTAAAACCATTTTTAGAGATGGGACAAAAAATAGGTTTCTTAGCATCACAAATAAACAAATCAAAAATGATATCAATAAAGGTCAAAGGGCAGGGCGATATTGCTAATTATGTCGATTCGCTCGCAACTTTTGTCACAGTTGGAGCGCTCAGTCACTCTACAGAGTCTATTAATTATGTAAATGCTGATTTTGTTGCTAAAGAGAAGGGTATAGAAGTAGAAGCGACAGATCTTGGTGATTCTGAAGTTTATAAAAACCTTATTACTATTAAAACTACTACGAATGAGGGAACAACTTCTATTTCTGCTACAATATTTGAAGATGGAGTGCAGCGTATAGTTGCTACTGATGGTTTTGATATTGAGTTCCCTTTAAAAGGAGATATGATCTTCTTTAAAAACTCTGATGTTTTAGGTGTGATTGGAAGTGTTGGAACGATACTTGCAAAAAATGGTGTAAATATTTCAGATTTTTCATTAGCAAGAAATGAACACGCAGAAGCACTTGCGGTAATTTTGGTTGATAATGCAGTCAATGATACAACACTGAATGAATTAGCATCTTTAGATGCATGTATAAGTGTAAACTACGCACGCCTATAAAACAGAGTGACCCTTTTGCTCAATGCAAAGGTCATAAATCTTTGCCTCTATAAAAGGCGAATAGATAAGCAAGAACTACTGAAATGTAGTTCCACCATCTACAACTATAGTCTGTCCTGTTATCCAAGAAGCCTCATCAGAACATAAAAATTTGCATGCACCTGTTAAATCTTTTGGTTCTCCCATACGAGAGAGTGGTGAGCGTTTTACAACTTCTGCTTTGACCTCTTCATAGTTTGGAAATGCTTTTAGTGCGTCGGTGTCAATCGGACCGCCACTTACTGCATTTACACGAATTCCTTTCTCTCCAAGCTCAGCTGCAGCGTATCGCACCATAGCTTCAACAGCGGCTTTATTTGTTCCATGTCCTGCATAATTTGGTGTATAAACCAAGTTGCCCGTAGAACTCATAGAGATGATACTTCCACCACCAACTTTTTCTATTCTCTTAGCAGCTTCTTGGGCTCCGACAACAAAGGCATCAACTGTTGCTGTGTAGATATTGTTAAGACCCTTTGGTTTGAGTCTCATAAAAGGGCCAAAACCACCTACAACAGCGCGTCCTGAAATGATAGCGTTTGATATGAAAAAATCTAGTCTAGCAAAATCTTCATCAAACTCTTTATAAACATCTTTGTATGTATTTGGCTCTAATATGTCTAATTTGTAAGCACGGCATTTTACATTATAGTTTTCTTCAATGTCGGCTATAATTTCATTTGCAGTATCCGCATTTGATGCGTAGGTAAAGGCCACATCGCAACCTTCTTTTGCAAAAGCATATACGATTGCTTTTCCGATTCCGCGAGTTCCACCACTTACAAAGAGAGTCTTATCTTTCATGTTTTAGAGTCCTTTTATATCGTAATTTTTCATTACTTCTTCAATTTTTTTCATATTTTCTTTACTTGGAACAACCAGAGGTAGTCTATACTCTAATGTCTCTGTAAGTCCTGCTATATACATTGCAGCTTTTATTGGAATAGGATTTGATTCACAAAACATTACTTTATTTAAAGGGTAAAGCTTGTCATTGATAGCTTTTGCGCCAGTAAAGTCACCATTGAGTGCTTTGTTGACAAGTTCTGATTTTAAATCAGGCATCAGATTTGATGTAACAGAGGTAATCCCAGCACCACCATTTGCTAAAATAGGATAGTCAATAGCATCATCACCGGAAAATACCTTCAGATCTGGTCTGCGCGAAAGCAGTTCAACTGTACGCTCTAAGCTTCCAGTTGCTTCCTTAACACCATATATATTTTTAACATCATCAAAAAGCCTGATAACAGTGTCTGCAGAGATATCTACACCGGTGCGTCCAGGAACATTGTAAAGCATAAAAGGGAGCTCACTAAC
>DQUE01000101.1 GCA_015662405.1 Sulfurimonas autotrophica
AAAGTAAATTTTTAAAACGATACAATACAAAAATCAATTTACATGAAAAAACCTACATAAAGAGTACCTATGAAAAAAGAAAATATAAGCATCATCATTTTGGCAGCGGGAAAAGGTAGCCGCATGCAATCTTCAAAGGCGAAGGTTCTACATACAATAAGTGGAAAACCTATGCTCTATCATATCATCAAAGAGTCTCGTAAAATATCTGATGATGTTACAGTAGTTGTTGCCCATCAAAAAGAAGCTGTTAGAGAAGCAATGCAAAACTATTTTACTGATATACATTTTGCTATACAAGATGCACAAAAGTTTCCAGGAACCGGCGGTGCATTAAAAAATGTCAGCCCTAAAAATGAAAAAGTACTCGTTTTAAATGGAGATATGCCCCTTATAACAGCAGAATCACTGCAAGGCTTTTTAGAAATAGATGCAGATATTATTATGAGTATATTTGATTTGCACGACCCTAACGGTTACGGTCGTGTTATCATTAAAGAGGGACATGTAGAGTATATAGTAGAGCAAAAGGATGCAAATGATGCAGAATTAAACACAACAACTGTAAATGCTGGAGTTTATGCATTTTCAAAAGATATTATTTGCAAATATATTCCCCGTTTATCTAATGACAATGCCCAAAAAGAGTACTATTTAACAGATGTTATCTCTATGGCAAAAGAGGATGGGATGAGCATTATACCTTTACTTGTTGATGAAGAACACTTTAAAGGCGTCAACTCTAAAAAAGACCTAGCAGTTGCAGAAGAGATTATGCAAGATAGAATTCGCACAAAATGGATGAATGCAGGAGTCACCATGCAGCTTCCATCAACAATTTATATAGAAGATGGCGTTGTTTTCGAGGGGGAGTGCATCGTTGAGAATGGTTGCCGCATTACAGGAGAGAGCAAAATCATCAACTCGCATATAAAAGCCGGCAGCGTTATAGAGGAGAGTGTAATTAAAAATTCTGACTGTGGACCTATGGCACATGTACGGCCACTTTGCTATATAGAAGATAGCCACATCGGTAATTTTGTAGAGGTTAAAAAATCAATACTCAAAGGTGTCAAAGCAGGTCATTTAAGTTACTTAGGTGATGCTGAGATAGATGAAGGGACAAATATAGGTGCAGGAACTATTACATGTAACTATGATGGTATCAAAAAATACAAAACATACATCGGAAAAAATGTCTTCATCGGCAGTGATTCCCAACTTATAGCTCCTCTTACTATCAAAGATGATGTTATGGTGGCAGCAGGTACAACAGTGACAAGCCAAGAGATAAAAAGCGGAAACTTAGTACTCAGCCGAACCAAAATACGTTTTGTCAAAGATTTTTATTATAAATTTTTTAAGAAGAAATAGAAGTTTATAAAAAAACAGCAGAATAAAAACAAATTACACTATTTAGGTATTGGAAATATATTAAGATGAAGGTATTCACTGAGAAAGCAGCCAAAAAACTATCATAGTTTTTCAGCAGCTTTAAAATATCCAAGATAATTTTTAATAGCTTTATCTGATTTTACCCAGCTTTCAATGCCACCTTCAAGACTGCAAACATTACTAAAGCCCAAATCTTTTAATGTTTTTGCACCGAGTAAACCTCTTGCTCCTTTTAAGCAATAACAGACTATTTGATGATCACTTACATCAACGAGCTTATTATCAATAGCAAATTCCAATTTTCCCCTTGGAATAGTAAATACTGTTTTCGCGGGAATCACACCACTTGCGAACTCATCAAATTCTCTGACATCAATTAAAATCATATTTTCCAAATCAATATCTTCGACTTGTATCTGTTTGATTTCTTCTTTTGCTTTTGCAAGTAACTCTTTTAAATGCCCTTTTACGAGGTCAATATCACACCTTTTGTAGTACTCTTTCATCTGTTCATTATGATTCATAACATCTCCTTTATATTTTACATGTAGTATACAACCAAATAACTTAATATCCTTTAGTATTTCTAAGTATTTTTAGATAAAATACAAAAATGACTATACCAACAAATGTAATAAAAAACAGAAAAATACTCCTTGCAGTCACAGGCTCTATTGCTATCTATAAAACATTAGAACTCATAAGAGAGTTTGTAAAGGCTGGTGCTGATGTCAAAGTTGTCATGAGTCAAAGTGCAAAAAAATTTATAGCACCACTTACTTTTGAAACACTCACTACACATCAAGTGCTTGACGATACAAATGAGTCATGGGCAAATGAGCATAACCATATCCAAATTACTCAGTGGGCGGATATTATGATCATCGCACCAGCAACTGCAAACACAATTGCAAAACTCGCACATGGCATTGCAGACAATATACTATTGCAGTCTGCTTTAGCTTTTCGTGGTGTGAAAATTTTAGCCCCATCTGCCAATACAAACATGTTACAAAACCCTCTAACACAGGCAAACCTAAAAATCCTCAAAGCTGCAAACTATACTTTAATAGAGACACAAACAAAGGAGCTTGCATGTAAAACAGTAGGTGATGGTGCTATGGCTGAACCTCTAACTATCTTTTATCGCACCTGTAGAGAGCTCCTAAAAGAGGAGTTTTGGGAACATCGACGGGTAGTAGTTACCGGTGGTGGCACGATAGAAAAGATAGATGAAGTGCGCTACATTTCAAACTTTTCTAGCGGAAAAATGGCATCTGCTTTGGCAATGGCACTCTATATGAGAGGAGCAGATGTAATGCTTATTGCGACAAAATTTGCTGATACACTACCAGCAGATATAGAGAGAATTAAAGTAGAGAGCTCTCAAGAGATGCATGTAGCTCTTGTAGGTACTATTGCAAGTGAAGATATACAATGTGCTAAAAAGAGACCCTACCTCTTTATGGCAGCGGCTGTGAGTGATTATGTGGCGGAGTTTGTACAAAATACAAAGTTAAAAAAAGAGAATTTAGGTGATACTTGGAGACTGAATTTAAAAAAGAATATCGATATATTAAGTTCCATCGATAAAAAAGGCATTACGGCAATAGGATTTAAAGCAGAAATGGATAAAGAAAAAGCAAAAGAGAATGCAAAAAAAATGCTCCAGCAAAAAGAGCTTGATGCAGTTTGCCTCAATGTTTTACAAAATGCTTCTAGTTTTGGCAGTGATGACAATGAAATCGAATTTATTACGCATGAAAAAGTGGTTCATATCCCTAAAAATGACAAACTAAATATTGCATTTGCAATACTTTGCAATGCAAAAGAGTTACAAGAGTAAACAATGAACAAAGCAAAGCATATTGCAATCATTATGGATGGAAATGGTCGATGGGCGAAACAACGGGGAAAAAAAAGAGTTAGAGGACATGAGGTGGGAGTGAAGGTTGCTAAAGAGGTTGTAACATATTGTGCTAACAATGAAAATGTAGAGCGCTTAACACTCTATGCTTTTTCGACAGAGAACTGGAAGAGGCCTCGTCTTGAGGTTGATTTTTTGATGAAACTCCTAGAAAAATACCTTAAAGAAGAGCTTCAAGTCTGTTTGGAAAACAATGTCAAGTTTGAAGCTATTGGTGATATTAGTATCTTCTCAAAATCTTTGCAAGAAGCGATTTTAAGGGTTGAGGAAGAGACTGCAAAATGCGATGGTCTAGTGCAGAGCTTAGCTCTCAACTATGGAGCACAAGATGAAATTCTTCGTGCTGTAAACTCTTTAAAAAAAGATGCTGGAAATATTACTTTTGAGATGCTTAACAATGCACTAGACTCTAAACAGAATGTAGACTTGCTCATTCGTACAGGTGGTGACAAAAGGCTTTCAAACTTTTTACTCTGGCAGTCAGCCTATGCAGAACTCTTTTTTACAGATACACTCTGGCCTGACTTTACATGCAAAGAGTTAGAAAAAATCATACAAAAGTTTAAAAAGGTCGAGAGACGATTCGGTGGTCTTAAATGATGGAACTTAGCATAGCTTTTATACTTGGCATACTTTTTGGTTCATTTTTAAATGTCGTAATTTTACGCATACCAAAAGGAGAAAGCGTTGTTTTTGATGCTTCACATTGTACGACATGTAATGAGAAGCTCAAACCATGGCATAATATTCCCCTCTTTTCATGGCTCTTTTTAGGTGGTAAATGTGCATTTTGTAAAACGGAAATTTCTCTACAGTATCCGCTTATAGAACTTCTATCAGGAGTTATTTTCATCATAATTGCTCATAAATTCTCTTTCGCATTACCCGCTTTTTTTATAGCATTGAGTTTTTTAATGCTTTTAGCACTCTCCGTGATAGACCTTCGGTATAAAATGGTACCAGACTCCCTGAACTTATTAGCAATTTTCTTTGCTATTATAGGGGCTTGGAGTATCAATGGAGTTATCATAAACCTTAAAAATGCTCTGCTTTTTGCCGGTGGTTTTACACTTTTGCGTTTTGCTCTCTCTTATTACTTAACATCCTCAGTTTATAAAGCCGGATTAAAAACAAAAACTCCTTGGAACAAACACTATGACAGAACTCCATTTATAGAGGCTATGGGAGAAGGTGATATAATGGTAGCCGCTACAATGGGGGCACTTCTTGGTATGAAACTTGGACTCGTTGCCATTTTTCTCTCAGCACTTTTGGCACTTCCTATAATGCTCTTTATGCGCAATAGATCAAAAGAGGAGCAGCGTGTCCCTTTTGTCCCATTTTTAACTTTGGCTACATTTATAGTCTATATATTTGATTCTAAAATATTATCTTATATAGAGGCGAACTATTAATGCATAGATTACAAAAGTATATACTTAATAACTTTTCTACTCTGTTTATGTCTCTGTTTTTACCTCTTTTTGTGATAGCTTCGGTTATATTTTTAATCAAACTCTCAACCTATACAGCAGTTATTCAATTGAGTGTCTTAGAGATGGGAAAACTCTACCTTTTTATACTGCCTGAGATTCTTTTTTATACGCTACCTATTACTTTTTTCATAGCAGCAACACTTTCCCTGTTTAAACTCTCAAATGACAATGAAATTATTGTTATTTTTGCATTAGGAATAAAACCCGGATTTATCATAAGAACCTTTTTGAAACCTGCATTTATTTTAACTATGTTGTTGGCATTTGACTTTTTAGTTATCATGCCACATACAAAAACGCTCTCAAAAAACTTCTTATCCTATAAAAAAAGTGAAGCAAAATTTAATCTCGCGGCAAGTGAATTTGGAAACAGTTTTGGTGATTGGCTTTTATACATCGGGGCTAAAAACAGAGATGGAACCTTTGCAAAGGTTTTTTTATTTAATAAAAAACAACAAGAGGAGATACTCATTACCACAAAAAGAGCTGAAGTAATAAACGATTCTGGTATCTTACATCTTAAATTGATGAATGGAGAGGGGTATAGCTACTCAACAGAAAAATTTTCGCAAATAAACTTCAAGACAATGTTTATCAACGACACACTGAAAACAAATTTAAGAACTTATGAACAACCCTTGCAATACTGGCTCTCTAAAGAGAATGCCGGCAAAAAAAAGCACCTGCTCATTAGAAATACACTCCTGAGTCTTTTTCCTATGATAACACTTTTTTTAATTGTAACTATTGGTGTTGTACAAGTAAGACACCAAAAGTCTAAAGTCTATCTCTACCTCTTTGTAATGATAGTATTGTATTATGGTATGACGATAGGTTTAGAAAAAGTATTTCAATATTATACAATTCCTATTGTTGCCATGTCTTGGCTCATTGTTACTTATATTTTCTATAAAAAGACCATTGTCAATAAGTTTTAATTTATGAGAATAGCCCTGCATTTAGCCTATAACGGCACACATTTTTTTGGCTCACAAAGACAAAAAGAGCAATCAAAAACAGTACTCGGTGAGCTTGAAAATGTTTTAGAAAAACTAGGAATTACACAAAAAGTGGTTGCAAGTGGAAGAACAGACAGAGGTGTGCATGCCACAATGCAAGTCTGTCATATAGATATACCACCTTATTGGAAAGATACAAAAAAACTCCAAAAAGCACTCAACAAAATGCTCTGTAACGCTTTACATATAAAGAGAATTGTCCATGTAAAGGATGATTTTCATGCGCGATACAGTGCAAAAAAAAGAGTCTATCGCTACATCATAAAAACAACACAGAAAAATCCTTTTGAGAGTGACTTTGTTACTTTTTTAGAAGATGTAAATTTTAAGAAAATAGAAAAAAATATAAAGCTTTTTATAGGAGAGCATGATTTTAAACAATTTATGAAAACAGGAAGCGATGTAAAATCGACAACAAGAATCATCTACAAAGCCTTTGCCTACCAACATAAAAGCTATATTATACTCAATTTTCAAGCAAATGGATTTTTACGCAGTCAAATACGTCTCATGGTTGGTGCACTCTTGACATTAGATACAGAAGCTATACAAAAACAACTCAACTGCACACAAAAATATAAAATAAAACCTGCCCCTCCTAATGGGCTCTATCTGGCAAAAATTACTTATTAACCCTATGCAATAAAGACTTCTAAAGATTGTCTATGCTGACGCTTAAGGGATGTTTAGTAAAAATTTTAATATCCTATTATATAATTTTAGTTAAAAGAGTAATTTTACTCTTTTTTTGCTACACTCACAAAAAAGAGAGAGTTTTTATGTTTGAAAATGTAAAAATGCCAGAAGGCATGAATCCGGAAGTTTTAGAACATCTTATGGATCCTAAAAATTATGGAAAACTAGATAATGCAGACGGTGTAGGCGTCGCTTTAGATGAAAAAACAAAAGAGTATGTCATCTTTTACATAAAACTTGATAACGATATCATAAAAGATGTAAAATTTGCAACAAACGGCTGTCAAGACACAGTTGTCATTGGTTCCATGTTTACACAGATGATAAAAGGCAACAATACAGAATATGCAAACAGTGCCGTAGAAAAAATCCACAAAAAACTCGGAAAACTCTCAGCCCAACAACAAGTATGTGCAGACATTGTATTTACTGCATTTTTAGCCTCCTTGAAAAACTATGAAAACAAACAAAATGGTGCAGATGAAGAGTTACATCTGTTAAAAATGAAAGAGAGCTGTGAAACACCACAAAAAGATGAGAAAAAAGAGAATGAATAAAACATATCAAAAAAAACATGAACTCTGGCTGGCTATACTTTTTGCATCTTTTGCAATAAAAGATGCACATATAAAATCTACCCTTTATGATTTTTCACAAATTGCATTTCGTCATATGAAGTGGATTGGAGAGATGGTTTTAGAAAATGGCGAAGATTACAATTATGACAGAGAAATACTCTTGTATAAACGTAACAGTGTCTTTGCAATCATTACAGCACTCAAAGAACAGATCAAAGAGACACAAGCATTTTATCCTGAAAATATTTTAGGAGAGCGTATAAAAACGGATGATGCTTATCTGTTAGAATATCTCTCTCAAATCTTAAAAAACAAAAATAATGACAAAGAGGTTACAGCATTTAATATGCAAAGAAAATGGGAAGATAAAGACCTCTCACAAGAGCAAATTGACGCCTTGACACTTTTTTTGTTTGAAGAATCCTACAAAGAGTATGAGCTTATTTTAGTCTATGCCTATATGCAAGCTAGAACCAAGAATGTAGTGCATTTTAATGTTTTTCAAGATCTGATTGACGAATCACACTTTCATCTTAAATCATTTGGAAATATGATGGCAAAACTTGGTATATTGGCGCTGCCAAGAGAACTACACCAAATGACCTATGTTGTGAAAGATTTAAAACAGTTTGTAAAAGATGGCATTGCCGAAGAGGAAGCGGCAAAAGTTATGTGTAAAGAACTCAGTGATGCCATCAAAGATGAAGAACTTGCAAAATTCTTTGATTTTATTAACTATCAAGAGAGTTATCATATAGAACTTATGAAAAAACTTTTGTGAATGTAATGCTTATCCTCGTAATTTTTCCCAAAGTATTTATGCATATGGCAATGCTTGATATATAAAAATACAAAAGTTTTACCCCCCCCACAATCGTTAAAGAGTGCTTCTCCTTTCCTATCGATAATATAATGTGCACCCCTGAAAAGACTATAAGTTTTCATAGAAAAAATCTTGACAACTTGCACATATGTTCGTTATAATCCGAACATATGTGCATGTAAATATCGCGGAAGCACAAATTATAATTGAAAGGAAATATATCAAAGATGAAGATAGTTTTAGCAGTTGATGAAGATAAAAAATCAATAGTAAAAAGAACAGGGCAGAGTGCATACTTTGCAATCTATGAAGATGATAAGCTTGTTGATTTAGTTCCAAACAAACATCATGGTGGCGGTCATCATGCTCATCGAAAACATGAAACACATGAACATTTGGCTTTAAGTGATGAAAAACATACAAATTCCCATAAAAAAGATGTTGCAGCTTTAAAAGGTTGTGATATAATTTTAGTACAGGCTGTTGGAGAGAACATGAAAGAAGCCTTGGAGTCTGTCGGATTAAAAATAAAAAAAATACGACAAAAACATGGTGCAACGGCCGATGAAGTCATTGCTAATTTTTTAAATGGTGATATTTAGGTGAAAAATGAGTCCAAGAAGAGTTGTTCCACGAAATATAGTAGTAGATCATAGCAGTATATGTTTTAAACCATGTGGAATGAGAAGAGTGTCTCTTGAAAAAATAGAGCTTTTTGAAGATGAGATGGAGGCGATTCGTTTGGCTGATTTTGAAGGGCTTTACCAGCAAGAGTGTGCTGATAAAATGGGTATTTCAAGAACAACTTTTTCACGGCTTATAGAATCAGCAAGAAAAAAAATAGCAGATGCACTACTACATACAAAAGCATTAAAAATTAACAAAAAGGATGAATTATGAAAAAGATTATACTCTCAACAGTTGCTGTAGCAATGAGTGCTACATTTTTAAGTGCAACAACAAATCAAGAGATAAAGCAAGAAGCAAAAGCTGCTATAATGAAAATGGGTAAAACGCTCAAGTCGCATATGAAAAAAAATATGAAAGCTGGTGGACCAATGCAAGCTGCAACATTTTGTTCACAAAAAGCAAAAGATATTGAAAAGCAGGTAAACGCAAGCTATAAAAAAGGCGTACATGTAAAGAGAATATCGCTAAAGTATCGTAATTTAGCTGACAAACCAACAGCAGACGAAGCAAAAGTTTTAGAAGAACTCCATACGGCCTTTGATGCAAAAAAAACACTTCCAAAAATGATAGTAAAAGAGGTAGGAAAAAATCATTATAAAGTCTATAAACCTATTTTTATAGACAAAGGTGTTTGCCTTACTTGTCATGGAACAGATGATGTCCGAGATGCAGAAGCATACAAAATAGTAAAAGAAAAATACCCGCATGACAAAGCAATCGGTTATAAAATGGGTGATTTAAGAGGTGCTTTTGTTGTTGATATTGTAAAATAGACAAAATACAATAACTATAGAAGTGAGTCTAGACTTCTTTTATGAACTGCTCACTTCGCCATTTCCTTCTTTTTTTGTTTTTGCAAACCCTGCACCTTTTTTTGTTTTTGCTTTGAGTTCAAGTGCTGTTATAATCTCTTTGTAGTCTATATTGTTTTGGTGCATTGATGCAAAACATTGTGCTACAACCGCTATTGCATTGGGAACCTCTCCCTTTTTTTTATATGCTTGTATATTTTTTTCACTCACTTTAATAAGCTTTGAAAACTTTGGAAGGCTGATTTCTGCATCTAAAAGCAGTTTTTTAAATTCTATAAATGTCATACAAAATTGTACTATTTTATAGCTTAACACTATATTTTATTGACATGTAAGAATAAATCATATATAATTACTATAATTTATTACTAATAGTAATGAAAAATTATATTAAAGGTCAAAAAATGGCAAAAGATACAAAAAAAGAGTTAGAGAAAAAGTTGGCAAAAGCTGCTGCGAAGAAAGCTGAAAAGAAAAAAGCAAAGAAAAAAGCTGAAAAAAAGAAGGCTGAGAAGAAAAAAAATAAGAAAAAAGCCAAAAAAGTTATGAAAAAAAAGGTTTTAAAAACAAAAGCTAAAAAGGCTGATAAGAAGAAAGCGAAGTCTAAAGCAAAGAAAAAAGCGTTAAAAAAGAAAAAATAGTTTTCTTGAGGTGCTAAAAGAATCCTCTTTTGGCTTCTTTGACAAACCTCTTTAAAATATTCTTAAAAGTTTATTTTAGTTTAATATATGGTTTGAGAGAGGAGCGTAGAAAAAGCTTTTATTGTAACGACCAAAAACTCGCTATTTCTTACGATCACTCTTCAAATCAAGAGAATATACTCTTTAAAAAGATGAAAGAGAGTCTATCAAAATTGATTTGGATTTTTTAAGATTTTTTCTTCAAAAGCAACTTTTAATTCACTTCCCTTAGTGCCAATTTTAGCAGTTTGTTTGACAATTTACACTTATATTAAACTCAATCAGATATAATAATCATATTAAAGAATATCCCTACCACATTAAAGAGTTACTTATGAAAAAATTATTATTTTTGCTAACACCTTGTATTATTTTTGCGCAAAGTTTTATGACCTCCAATATTCCTATTCCAAAAACATATCTCCAAAACCTTGATCCCTTTACATGTAACGATAGATGCATGAAGGAGCTTTTACAAAATGGCCAAATATTCTCTTTTCTTGCACATGCTAATAAAAAGCTTACTGATAAAGAGTTAAATGAAGCACGTACTATTAACATAGCTGTACTCAATTTAGGTTCATCCAACACCGGAACAAAGTTAAAAATAGCGTTGCTTTTACCATATAATAAAATAGGAAAATATGCTTCCACGACGACAAATGCAACCTTTGCATACCTAATGACAAAAAGCAACTCTTTTATGCTTAAAAGTTATAAAATTAATAAAGAAGATATAGCTAACTTACAACAAGCGCTCACCAAAATAGAAACTGATGGTTTTACATACGTTATAGCACCACTGACAACACAAGGAGTGAACAATGTTATAGAGCTTAATCCTCAAGTAAATATTTATTTTCCGACTATCAATAAAAAAGATGTTAATTCATTCTCTAGCTCTCTTCTTTTTGGTGGAATAGACTACAAAAAACAGAGCCAGATACTGCTGCGGCAAGCAGTTTCTCCTTTAGTGATTTTTTCGGACAAATCACAAACCGGTAAAAAATTAGCACGCTATCAAGAAGAGGAGTTTCTACATCCAACCATAGAAAACAATGAAATAATGTCTTATGAAAATGAAGTGAGTGTATACTATGAAGATGCAAGCCACACTGAGAAAAAAAAGGTCTTGAAGTATTTTCTCTCTAAAAGAACAACAAACCTTGAAAGATATTTAAAAAAGAATGAAGATATTGTAAATGGCTCTTTCTTTGTAAACACTCCTATTATAAAAACAGGTATGATACTCTCACAACTAACACTCTATGATGCAAATGCAACAAATATTCTTTCAACACAAATCAATTATGACCCATTACTACTTTCTATGACACAATATAACGATAGAAAAAATATGGTTGTAGCAAATTCAATTACCAAAGAGAATAATGTCCTCATAGAAACAAATTCACTTTTAGGAAACGACATTGTATATGACTGGATCAACTACACTACAACGATAGGTATAGACTATTTTTACTCACAAATTACCGGCGAAGATAGAGAGTATAAAATAGATATATCAGAAAATCAAATGCAATACGATATAGAGCTTTTACGCCCTGGTATTTCAAAATTTTTTAGATATACTCCACAAAAAGAGTAGTGCTACAATCACTACTCTCATAACGCCTATCTTACCACTTAGTATGCCCCACTAACAACTCATAAAAGTCTGCACAACGGTCTCTATTTTTTATAATTTTATCTAAAACAAAGAGAGAATCATCTCTTTACTCCCATCATCTAACTTTTGTACTTTACCTTCAAAATCAATATAAACCAAAAGAATTTCAAGTGAAAATATTTTTTCTTCTTCTTTATATATCTCTTGAGACAATGAAAATGAAGCTGCCCTAATCTCAACAAGTTTTGTTTTTACTTCAAGCATATCACCGAGTTTTGCACTTTTGTAGAAATCTGCATTTACCTTACGCGCTACAAAGTGTCCATATTTTAGTACAGGTGTTACTCCTTTCGCAAAAAAAACTTCACTTCTTGCTCGTTCACAAAAATTTAAATAGTTTGAATGATACACAACTCCACCCGTATCTGTATCTTCGTAATAGACCCTTATTTTCACTTTAAAACTCCCTATTCATTGAACGCTTTGTCAAGCGCAATCCAAAAATACACAACTATGCAGTGCAGAAGTGAACCACTTTGTAACACCTATGACATTAACAAGATAAGAGTGATGTATTAATCTATTAAATATTGCTGTTGTCAATACTTCATCTCTGATTTATATAAATTATTGACAATTTCTTTTTTTAATTCTTCCATCACATTACTTTTATATCCACTAAACCTTTCCTCCAACACCCTTAAACTTTTCAATAAAAGCAGAAATTTTTTGAAAAACACTTTGTTTTTTACTCAAGTATTGTGGATTAAGAGGACTCATTTGTGGTAAGATTGAATTGAGTTCAGTACCATTCTCACTAGCATATTCCCGTTTTAATGATGAGGCAATATAGCGTTTAGCTGCTTCTTCATTTAGGCCTTCATCACTAATGAGTGCATTTACTTCTTTTTGTTGCTCAGCTTGTGCAAATGTAAAAAACTCATCAATAATAGTGGCTTTATCTCTAATATCATCCAAGTTTGTTTGACTGATAAAATCTACAATTAAACTCTCTTTAGCTCTATTACCCAAACTAGCTCTAACAACTCTTCTAACCTCTTTTACTAACTCTGATTTATCTTTTGTTTTTTTATTATGCTCAAAAATTAACTCTAAAATATAGTCAAGATTGATCTCTTGAGATTTAAGCAGGTCAATCTCAAATACTACATCATTCCAATCGACAGCAGAGTTTTCTTTATTACCTTGTGCTTTTTCTCTTCTGATCCACTCTCTAATATCGTTATATGTTGATTTATAATCTTGAATAACTCTTGGTGATGGGATATTTATATCTTTTATCTTTTCAAAATCTTCATCGTTTAAATTATGGAGTGCTTTAAACTTTTGAACTGCATCTATATCATTTTTATCTAAATCTTGAATAGATTGTAAAGTAAAAAACTCATCATAGTTTTGTAAAATATTTTCCACTTTTAAGTATTCGCCAAACAATTCAACAAACTCTTTTTTATCTTTCTCCCTCACTATTGTCTCAGGGTTTGGAAATTTATATTGCAGCTCTTTAGTTATCTCTAAATAACCTTTTTTAGCTTCACCTGAGAGTATATCTTTAAAGCCTTGCATATACTCATCATAGCTCTTTTCTAAAACTACGTTTTTGGTGTTTTTGTCACCAAAAAGTGTGATGGCATCAATAGTAGCTTGTTCCAAATCACGAAAGGTAACGATATTGCCAAATCTCTTAGTAGCATCATAGATACGGTTCGTACGCGAATAGGCTTGAATCAGTCCATGGTATCGCAAGTTTTTATCGACAAACAAGGTGTT
>DQUE01000196.1 GCA_015662405.1 Sulfurimonas autotrophica
CGCCAGCAACAGAAGCAGCAGCTGAGTAATAGCATTCGCTATAAAATGAAGGAAAACTTATGTTCAATAAAATAATTTTAGTTGGCAACTTAACACGTGATATAGAGCTTAGATACTCTCAAGGCGGAATGGGGATTGCAAAAACTGCAATTGCAACAAGTCGTAAATTCACCAGCAATGGAGAAAAAAAAGAAGAAGTATGCTTTGTAGATATTACGTTCTTTGGAAGAAGTGCTGAAGTTGCTAACCAATACCTTAGAAAAGGAAGCAAAATCCTTGTCGAGGGAAGATTACAATTTGAACAATGGGTTGACCAAAATGGACAAAAAAGATCAAAACACTCTGTTATTGTAGAGACTATGCAAATGCTTGATTCAAAAGGTGATAACCAAGGTGGTAGCTACAATGCACCTTCTCAAGGAGAACCGCAAAGCTATCAACAACCACCTATGCAACAACAGCAAAGCTATCAAGCACCACAACAGCAAAACAGTTACAATAACAATCAAGCAGCGTCTCAGAGTCGTGAAATGCCAAGTAGCAACTCTATTCCTGAAATTGATATAGATGAAGATGAAATTCCATTTTAAACAAAAATAGATACAAAGGGTAACAACATGTCAGAAAAAAGAAAATACAAAAAAAGATATTGTAAATATTGTGAAGCAAAAGTTGACTTCATGGATTATAAAGAAGTAGCAAGTTTACGTTTTTCATTATCAGAAAGATACAAAATTATGCCACGTCGCCTCACAGGTAACTGTAAACGTCACCAAGATATGATTACAGTAGTAATTAAGCGTGCTCGTGCAGCTGCTTTAGTTCCTTATACTGTAAGTCGCAAGCAAGTTGTAACTGCACCATTTGAAAACCTAAAATAGGTTTTTTGGTGCTTTTGCACCACTTTCCATCTTCAAATTTTTTCCATAAATACTACTTAGGAATATTTATTGCTATACTTTAACTAAAAAGCAGTCCTATGAAACTAACGCTACTCTTTATACTCTTACTTAACATTTTTTTACTCAGTGCCAAGGCAGCTAATTTTTCACTTATTGTTCATAAGCCTTTTAATGCAGCTCTTGTCGATATTACACAAAACTATGATGGCACTTTAAGTCTGCTCGGATTTACAAATGACTTCAAAAAGGGTTTCCATAAAAACAAAACATATACTGACCCTTTTGAGTATTTACAAAGTATTTCCCATAAATATGGTGCAAAAATGCAACTACTTCGCATTAATGATAAAGCACAAATTATTGCATCAAAGACTATTATTCTTTCAAAGTTTGCAAAACCTGCGGGTTTTGTTAAAACACCAACAAATGGCTATTTTGTAGGTGGCTATACTATGGATGGTACGCAACTCTTACTACTACTCGATGCAAACATGCACCTCATTCACGCAACATATTTTGGCACAAAAAATTATGATAAAATGAATAAACTTGTTCACTTAAGAGATGGTGGAGTACTTGCTGTTGGCACCTCATTTACATCAAGAGAAAACCAAGATAGCATATTTCAAAGTGGTCTTGGAAGTAATGATGTTTGTATAAGCAGATTCACCAAAGATGGACGACTCTTATGGAGCAAAAAATATGGAACACAAGATGATGATGAGGGCATTGATGCTGTTGAAGCAGATAATGGCTCGATCATTATACTCAGCGCAACACGTAAAATGGGAAAAACAGAGGCATTTATCTCAAGAGTTACACAAAATGGTGATAATATTTGGATAAAAGAGATTTCTGAAAAACAGACACTCTATCCAACCCGCCTATTGCAACTAAGAGAGAAGAGCTTTTTAGCTGTATTGTCTACTGTAGATGGCGCCTATAAAAGAGAGGTCTATTTAGTGAAGTTTGATAGCAATAGAAATATACTTATGCAAAGTAGTATCGCCACGACCTACTCTACTCAACTTAATGATATACAAGAGTTTAGCGATGGAAGACTCATAGGTGTTGGTTTTGTAGAGGATGATCACAATAGAGATGGCCTAGCAATGATAATAAGCAAAAATTTAAAACTACTCAAGCAAGAACATTATGGTGATGAAAATTATGATGTATTTAACAAAGCTGTTATTTTAGCTAATGCACAAGTCGGTGTTGTAGGCATACATACAGACAATAACTCAAATGAAAACAATATGTGGGTAGTAAAGCTTAACAGAGATGCAACGCTTGCGCAAATAACAATGCAGAGTGAAGATATCTATAAACAACTCTACAAAATTTTTGAAAAAGAGATAAAAAACAAACAACTCATAATTAAAAAAGATTTAAGTATAGAGTTTACAGACACTAGTCTCTATTTTCAAGCAGGAGAATACAAACTCAACAAAAAGCAAAAAGCCTTTTTTACTAAATTTTCTAACAAGCTAATACCCTTTTTGTATCAACATCAAAACCAAATAGATACACTAGAAATCAATGGACACACATCGAGTGAATGGAAAAACACCACCTTTGCTGGTAAGTTTTTAAACAATGAGGAACTCTCTATGAAACGCTCTTATGAAACACTCAAATCACTTTTTTTATCACAAGATAAAACTAAACAAAAGTATCTTACAAAAATTCTCAAAGGTAGTGGAGTAAACTACAGAAACAAAATTGTAAGAAATCATCGAGAAGACAAAGAGAAATCAAGAAGAGTGAGTTTAAAAATTATTTTAAAGTAAAGCGAAATAAAAACCTATGCTCTAAAACTGAGTCTCGTTTTATCTTGAATCAGTTTTTTATAGAGTTTAGCTTTTGCCTTCTCTAACTCTTCATCGCTATATCTAAAGGATTTTTTTATCGCCTCATCTGCTATGCCTGCTGTATCCATTGCAAAAAGCTTTAACTCTTTTTTTGTCAGTTTTGCTTTGAGTGCTGCATAAAGCTCTTTTTCATCTTCTATTAAATCGGATAGTTCAAGTTTGCAAAATTGCGCAAGTTTTTCTCTAAAACTGTTTTCATCATGATATTGTCGCCATATACTATTTTGTAACATTATAGCTCCTTTACTATTTGTGTTAAGTCTTTTGTTTCTATGATAATATTTGCTTCACGCTTTAAAATTTCTCGTGCACAAAATGCAACTCTTGTACTAGCATGAGCAAACATTGAGAGATCATTCGCACCATCGCCACAAACCAACGTTTCAGCTTCACTCACACCTAAAATGTTTTGCAAGCGTGTCAGCATATCACCTTTTGAGAAATTAAACATCATATCTCCCCCTATAAGTCCTGTAAGCTTTCCACTCTTTACATGTAAAACATTTGAAAAATCAGCATCATATCCTAAAATATCTTTTGCATAGGAGGTTGCTGTTCTAAATCCACCGGAGAAGCAGACAACTTTTACCCCTCTCTTTTTCAACTCCTCTATCGTCTCTTTTGCTCCTGGCATATAAGGCAAATTGTGAGATATCTTTTCAGCAACTGCATAATCAAGCCCCTTTAAAAGTCCTACTCTTTGTTGCAAAGACTCAAAAAAATCAAGTCTACCACTCATTGCCTCTTCAGTAATGCGGGCAACTTCTTCTCCTATTCCTAGCTCATCGGCAAAAAAATCTATTGTTTCTCCATCCATCAATGTAGAATCGAAGTCAAATACTGCAAGTTTTAGCATAAATTTTCTCTCTTTTGTATATAATATCGCAATTATAGCGAATTAGGATTTTTTTTGTTTGACACATTAATACAAAAGTTAAAAAACGATACATATATTACTTTAGAGACAACACCTGGGCATTCGGCAACTTTTACACCGACAATAGATAAAATAGAAGCACTTGGACTTGCTGATTTAGTGGATGGGTTTTCCACAACAGACAACCCTTTAGCAAAATTAAAATATAATGCTCTGTTTGCTGCAAAACTGCTCCAAGAGAGATTTCATAAACCTGTACTTGCTACGATGAGTATGCGTGATAGAAATAAAATTGCTCTGCAATCAGATCTTTTAGGTGCCAATGAATTTGATGTCAGAGCCATCTTAGCACTTACAGGAGACCCTGCAACCATCTCAGATCAGCCCAATGCAAAAGGTGTTTTTGAAGGAGACAGTACTTTACTCCTAGACATTATTGCCGCATTGAACGCGGGCATGGACTATGCTGCAAAACCTCTGAGTGTTGCACCAAAACAGATACACCCTTTTGCTGTTGTGAATTCATATGCCAAAAACCCAAAAACGCTCCAAAAAAAGATGCAAAAAAAGATAAAACATGGGGCAAAAGGTATTATCACACAACCAGTGTATGATTTGGAAAATGCAAAACAACTGCTAGAGCTCTTAGATAGTGCAAACAGGGAGTGTTGTCGTGAAAATAAAAATGCTGAGCTCATTTTAGGAGTTTTTCCTATCACAAAGCTAAGAACTGCACAATTTTTATCTTCCCATGTACCGGGAATAAATGTCCCACCTTGTTGGATAGAAAAACTCCGTGAAGCAAATCGAAAAGGTTTGCAAGAGGAGTATAAAGTAGGCTTTGCGTTAAGTAAAAAACTTTTTGAAGAACTCAAACAACTCCATCCGAAAATTCATTTGATGACAGCAAACCAGTTTCAAATAGCAAAAGATATATTAGTATAAAGAGGGGAAAAAATGATTGATTTAAAACTACTACAAAAAGAGTTTGATAGTATAAGTAAAAAACTCAAGCGTAAAGGAGTTGATGAAAAACTTTTAGAAAAAGTAAAAATCAAATTTGAAGAGCTAAAAGAGGCAAAAACTAACTTTGAAACACTACAAGCTGCACAAAATGCTATGAGTAAAGAGTTTGGTATCTATAAACGTGAAGGCAAAGATATAACAGAGCTCAAAAAACGAGTCGATGAGAACAAAATCCGTATTGCAGATGCTTTGGAAATTCAGCGCCTCAGACAAGAAGAGCTTGAAGTGTTGGCAATGTCTATACCAAATATACCCGATGATAATGTTCCAGATGGTGAAGATGAAAATGACAATATAGAAATTAAAAAAGTCCTCACTCCAAAAGAGTTTTCATTTACACCCAAAGAGCATTGGGAACTAGCAGAACAAAATGGCTGGATAGATTTTGAACGCGGAGTAAAACTTGCAACGTCAAGATTTTCTGTCAGTTTTGGCATGGGGGCAAGAGTTGAGCGTGCTCTTATAAATTTTATGCTTGATTTTAACCGTGAACGAGGATTTGATGAAGTCAGCGTACCTGCACTTGTAAACCGTAAAGCACTTGAAGGAACCGGACAGCTTCCAAAATTTGCAGATGATTTGTATAAAATACAAAATCAAGAGCTCTTTTTAATTCCCACAGCAGAAGTGCCACTAACAAACCTCTATCAAGATGAAATTCTTACACTTGATGAACTTCCAAAAACAATGACAGCCTATACATCATGTTTTAGAAAAGAAGCCGGTGCTGCCGGACGTGATACACGAGGAATGATAAGACAGCATCAGTTTCACAAAGTAGAACTTGTAGCTATCTCTACTCCTGAAGAGAGTGATGTTATCTTTGAAAAGATGCTTACATGTGCATCAGACATGCTCACAGCACTAGAACTTCCTCATAGACTTGTAACACTCTGCACAGGAGATCTAGGCTTTTCAGCAGCTAAAACGATCGACCTTGAAGTTTGGCTACCAGGACAAAACAGATACCGTGAAATATCTTCTGTAAGTAACACACGAGATTTTCAAGCAAGACGCGCAAAAATCCGTTTTAAAAATGGTAAAAAAAATGAGCTGGTTCATACACTTAATGGTAGCTCCTTAGCTGTTGGACGGACACTCGTTGCCATCATGGAAAACTTTCAAAATGAAG
>DQUE01000052.1 GCA_015662405.1 Sulfurimonas autotrophica
CGCTTTTTTTGGTTGATGTGGATATAATTTAATAAACTTAGCAATAACTAATTTATCGCTACTCTCATTTAGAAGACTCTTTCTTCCGCGACCTTGTACCTTTTGTAACAATTATTCCTAATTCAACAATAGGACTTATCAAGAAGCAAAATGAAGGGTATGCTTATATTCCTGTGAAGGATTAAAAAAATTAGCATATCTTGTAACCAAAATGCAATAAAAAAAGACTACAATTTTCAAACTAATGAAAAATGGAGAAAACAAAATGCACGAGAGAGAGTTTACGATAAACGCAAACAATCCCGAGTTAGAGTTTTTTTGTGATTTGGATGATGCTTATGCAAAAAGTATTTGTGAAAACGAACTTGAAATTCCAGAAAACTACATTAAAAAAATAGAGTGTTTTGAGGATGCTTTTAAAATTTATCTACAACCATCACGCCACTACTACAGAGATGACTGGTATGTTAATCTGACTCGTTTGGATTATGTGTCCTAAAGCGTAATTCATCTTCGATGATAATACCTTCATACGCTTTTTTCATAAGCGTAGCAGCAATACCACTACCAGTGCCTACAACCTCCTTTTTCTCATTAAGAATCGGAGTTGTACCATAACCACAACTTGGGGATTTTGATTTTAAAACAATCCGGTCAACTTGTGGATGGAGCTTTATAAATGAGAGAATTTCTTCTTCTAACACTTTTGTCACATCCCTCTTTGTCTCATCAGTAACAACTCTCTTTTTTCCCTTTACATGTAATAGATTAATTCTCTCTCTTGGTGTTCCAAAAAGTGGAGCCTCTGGGCAAAAAGGAATAATTTCATACCCTTGCAATGCCTGTGTAATCTCACGTATCTGCTTTGTTTTTCCATCATATCTACAATGCTCACCCAAGATACAAGCAGAAACAATTACCTTTTTTTTAACAGATGACAATAGATTTAATCTCCGTCATCTCTTCAATGGCAAAACGAGGACCCTCACGCCCTACTCCACTTAACTTCACACCACCATAAGGCTGTATATCAAAACGGAGTGTCGGCATATCATTGATAACAACCCCTCCAGCGTCAAGTTCATCTATTGCACGGTTTGTAATAGTTAAATCATTTGTAAATACCGAAAACTGTAGGCCATAAGGTGAGTTATTCATTCGCTTTGCAGCATCATCAAAATCCACTACTTTTACAAGTGAGACAATAGGAGCAAAAACCTCTTCACACACAATCGCCATATCATCTCTTACATTTGCCATAACACAAGGATGAAAAACTCTTCCCTCTATTTGCGGAATCAACAGAGGAATAGCCCCCTCTTTTATAGCGGCATCGACCCAGCCCATTGCACGTTTACAAGATGCATCATCAATTAACGGCCCCATAAACGTCTCCTCATCATAAGGAGAACCGACTTTGAGTTTTTTTGTTGCCTTTGCCATCAACTCAGCAAATTCATCATAAATATCCTCTTGTACATAAATACGCTGCAGTGATATACATACTTGACCAGAGTTGACAAAAGCACCCAAAGCACACTTTGTTGCCGCATACGCTAAATCTGCCGATTTTTCTATAAATGTTGCTGCATTACCACCAAGTTCAAGCCCAACTTTTTTAATTCCTGCATTTTTTGTAATGATATTTCCCACAGGTACACTTCCTGTAAAACTAATAACACGTGGAATATCACTTGTTATCAGTGCACTACCAACCTCTGCATCACCATAGACAACGCTCAATGCATCAGGAATTGCATACTCACTCTCTATAAAGAGTTTCGCAAATTTATAAGCAGTCAAAGGCGCCTCTGGAGTTGGTTTTAGTACAACAGCATTGCCTGAGACAAGGGCTGGTCCAAGTTTATGTGCCACAAGGTTCAGTGGAAAATTAAAAGGTGTGATAGCAACCACAACACCAGCTGGTTCACGGCGAAAAAAACTGAGTGTTTTTTTTCCGCTTGGCATTGCATCGGTATTTATTGTCTCACCATGCATGGTTCGCATAGTCTCAGCTGAGAGTGTGATAGTCTCAATACAGCGCTCAACCTCTATACGTGAAAAAGTTATCGGTTTGCCCACTTCATCTGTAATCGTTTTTGCGAGATCCTCTTTATGCTCTTGCAGTTTTTTTGCAACATCAAGTAGCCATGCACATCGCTGTGCCAAACTGCTTTTTTTCGCAAAAACAGCAGCATCTTTTGCAATTTGAAGTGCTTTTTTCGCATCTTCGGCATCACAGACTGGTGCAGTTGAAACCACTTCTGCATTATAAGGTGATCTTCTTTGTGTTACTTCCTCTTTACTTGCCTCAGTAGAGCCAAAAAATATTTTTGCATCTTGCATTATTTATCCTCGAAAATATTATATTTAAAAAATTATATCATTTTAAATATAATCCTACTAGAATTACAAGATGAAAAGCTTACTGTTATCCCTACTTTTCGTCTCTTTTGTCTTCGGATTTGAAACTGACAAATGGTTACACAATTATGACAAAGCCTTAGAACTTGCACAAAAAGAGCAAAAAAACATATATCTTTTTATTGGTGCAGACAAATGCCATTTTTGCAAAATGTTTAAAGAAAAAACACTCTCAAAGCCAAAAGTCATACAAAGACTTCATAAAGATTATATTCTCATCTACCTCTCACGAGACAGGCATTTTATACCAAATAAATTTCAAAAATTTGGAGTGCCTAGACACTATTTTTTAAACAAAGACGGAAAAATTTTATTTGAAAGTTTTGGAGTGCTAGAGCCAAAAGGCTTTTTTATACTTTTAGATGAAGCTGATTTAAACGCGTTACACTAAAGGGTAATATTTTCTACTATCTCTATTTTTTCAGGGGTAACAATAAGGGCATCAAACATAAAATCGCTCTCTAAAGCATTTTTTTTCATATAGACATGGGCAGTTTTTATGAGGCGCGAGAGCTTCTTTGGTGTTATATTTGCAATGGCATGTTCGTAATCCTTACCACTTTTAACCTCTATGAAATGGAGTACATTCTCTTTTGTAGCTATAATATCTAGCTCCCCAAAGCGGGAGTAAAAATTGCGCTCTATTACAGTGTAAGCATTTTCCATCAGAAATACAACAGCTTTCTCTTCTGCTCTATCTCCTTTGACTCTACTCATTTAGCAGTTAGAATCAATTCATCACTCTTGTCACCAAAGATATTATTGAGTTTTGAATCAGCATGGTGAAATGTCGTATAGAGTGTTTTTGGACGTACTTTATTTGTAAACTTTACCCGAAGATGATAATCTTTAAGCTTTTTATTTAAAATCTCTTCAAGGATCCCATCAAGCAATTTAAGAATCATAAGACCTACCTCTCCAACTACACTACTTCGTAAGATTTTTTAACCAAAAAACTATGAAAAAATCTGCAATAAGCAACTATAAAAAGTAGTTTACAATTTTTTGCCTTAAGAGTGATGGAAGCAGTTGTATCAACCGAATAATTACATAAAATCTAAAAGGAAAGGCATAAAACTCTTTTCTTTTGTCTATCGCTTTTTTCATACGTCTGACTCCCTCTGCAGTTTCAAGTAAAAACGGCATAAAAAAATCATTACCAAGTCCTGAACTCGCTCCCGTGATGAGAATTATCACCTCTTTATAAAATCCTAATCATTGCAGGTTTTTCATTAACAAAATCAAGCTTTTCTATTGTACTCATTAAGTTTTGAATATCTCTCTCCAAGGCGGTATGTGTTGAAATAAGAAGATTTGCACTTGCATTTTTTGCCGGACGTTGCAACATTGTCTCAATGGAGATACTGTTTTGCTCAAAAATCTTTGTCAATCCCGCCAAAACACCCGCTCTGTCTGAAACATTGATTCGTAAATAGTATTTTGATTTTATCTTCTCAGTTGGCTTGAGTCGTAACTGGCTCCCCTCCATTGGTCTGTTAAATCCAAGCATAGGGGTCGATTTACCACTTCTAGCGATATCTATAATATTTGCTACAACAGCAGAGGCTGTAGCATCACCGCCTGCTCCAGGTCCATAGTAGAGTGTTTCACCTACTTTATCACCCACTACAGAGATACCATTCATAACACCATCAATTTTTGCTATCATTGCGTCTTGTTGAATCAAACAGGCATGCACACGCAACTCAACCTCATTTTTCTCTTTTTTTGCAATACCTAAAAGTTTAATTGCATAGCCAAACTCTTTTGCAAAAGCTATATCATCTTGTGTGATATTTTCTATGCCCTCTATGAGAATATCTTCAGGTTTTGCATCAATACCATAGGCAATAGAGGCCAAAATAAGCAACTTATGTGCAGCATCATATCCTCCTACATCAAAAGTAGGATCAGCCTCAGCATAACCTAGCTCTTGTGACTCTTTTAAAATATCATCATAAGCAACGCCATCATTTGTCATTTTTGTCATCATATAGTTACATGTACCATTCATAATACCTACTATTGACTCTATATGATTAGCCGAGAGTCCATCTCGAAGAGCTGTTATAATTGGAATACCACCTGCAACACTTGCTTCAAACTCAAAGGCTCTCTCTTTTGCAATCTCTTGCAGTTCATAACGATGATACGCTAACAGCGCTTTATTGGCAGTCACAACAGATTTACCAGCTTTGAGTGCACGTTTGACAACAGCAAATGCCTCTTGGACTCCACCCATCAACTCAACAACAATATCTATCTCATCATCATTAATAACATCATCTACACTATCTGTCAATGTTATAGCTAAACCTCTCTCTTTTGTAAGGTCTCTTACCACTCCACTTTTGACAACTATATCAACACCCGCACGAGCTGCAATCACATCCGCATTCTCTTGTAAAATTTGTACCACACTCGTGCCAACTGTACCTACACCTATTATTCCAACTTTTATCATTATTTTTTACTCTCTTTACTACAATTATCAAACTTTTTGAAAAACTCTTTTATATTTCTTGCAGCCTGACGGATTCTATTGTCATTTTCAATGAGTGCTATACGGACATAGCCCTCACCATATTCACCAAATCCTATACCTGGTGCAACTGCAACGTCTGCTTCAATCAAGAGACGTTTTGAAAACTCTAAAGAACCCATATCAGCAACGCACTCAGGAATTTTTGCCCAAACAAACATTGTTGCCTGATTTTTTTGTATATGCCATCCTGCTCGACCAAATGCCTCTATAAGCACCTCTTGACGGTGATTATATTTTTGCGTAATCTCTTCAACACAGCTCTGATCACCATTGAGTGCAACTGTTGCAGCCACCTGAATAGGCGTAAACATTCCATAATCAAGCCATGATTTTATCTTCTGCAGTGCACCAATGAGCTTTTTGTTTCCAACAAAAAAACCAACACGCCATCCTGCCATATTGTAAGATTTTGAGAGAGTAAACGACTCAACTGCAACATCTTTTGCACCCTCTACGCTCATAATTGATGGTGTTTTATAACCATCAAAAGTGATGTCACCATAAGCAATATCAGAGATAATATAAAATCTCTTCTCTTTTGCCATTGCAACCAAACGCTCATAAAAGGCAGGAGTTACAGTTGCTGTTGTAGGGTTGTGTGGGAAATTTACCAAAACATATTTTGGTTTTGGAGAGCTCTCTTTAAAAACTTTTTCTAGATTTGCAAAGAACTTCTCTTCATCAACACGATAATACTCATCAAACTCTATACCGAATTTGATAACATTTCCTCCCGCCAAAATAAATGAGTATTCATGAATAGGATAGGTTGGATCTGGGACAACTGCTACATCTCCAATATTTGTAATAGCATATGTGAGGTGAGCATACCCCTCTTTTGAACCCATCGTTGCAACGCATTCCGTTTCAGGATCAAGCTTACAGTCATATCGGCGTTCATACCAGTCTGCTATTGCCTGTAAGAGCTTTGGGATACCTTTTGAAGAGGAGTAGCCATGTGTCTTTGTTTTTTGAGCTGATTCAACAAGTTTATCTCTTATATGTTCCGGTGTTGGTCCATCTGGATTTCCCATAGAGAAATCGATAACATCTTTACCAGCACGGCGCTGCCTCATTTTTATGTCATTTACTTCCGCAAATACATACTTCGGAAGTCTTTCAACTCTATTAAACTTAAACTCATCAAACATTATCTACCCTATTACCTTGAAATATTTGACGATATTTTAGCAAAAAATTATTAGAATAAAGTTACAAGCAATGCATTACCTTTTCCCCTTCGGGTAGAGGATGATTTCATCTTTTAAGTTTTTCAATGTATACATATCTGAAATTTTTATATATCTTGCATTTTTTGGCATTTTTAGCGTAAGGTCTTTATATATTTTCTCTCTTTTAAACAACTCTAAAAGATGCAGAGATGCATCATAGTAGGCAATATATGGATACCATCTGTTTCTTCTTGAACTTGTAATTCGTAAACTTCTAATTTTTGAGATATCGAGCCAATGGGCATATAATGAACGCTTCAGTTTTACAACTTCTCCCATATGCAGTTGAGGAACATTCAAATGTCCATTTGCTATATCGATTATATAGGTCCACTCTTTATCGGAGTTTTTTTCGATATCTACAATAGCGCAACCACTCTTGCGTAGTTCATTTTGTAATATAAGAGGATCCGTCGCATACTCTGATGTGAGGTTGATACTCCATGAAAATTCAGAAGAGTCAAAGTTTGATGCTGTAGTCACATAGCGAAAATAACCAAGACTTTGTAAAGTATCTTCCATTATTTTGACAAAAAACAGGGGATACCCACTTGTTTTAAAATGCAAACTGAACTCTTGTGGTGATGAAAAAAAGAGGTTTAATAAACCATTTTCTTTAAGTGTTTGTATCACTTTTACCACGTTTACTCTCTCTTTTGTATAAAAAGCAGATTTTGGTTCAAATATTACATTTATAAAATCTTTGTTGTCTGCATAAGAGGTTTGACTTAAAAAACTTTTTATTTTAAGCATAAGAGGATCTTTTGGAGTTGCCTCAGCATATAAAAAGCTAAAAAAGAGTAGAAGGACAAGAAGGGCTTTTACCATGCATTACCTCTGTTTAGCCTCTTAAACTCATTAAAGGTCAATTCAGAAAGTTCTCCCTCTTTATATAATAATCTCAGAGTATTTTTTTTACTAAATTTCTTTTTTTCTCCATCTATTATAATATCAACATAGCCATGTCCAAAAACTAAAATCCAATCTCTCTTTGGATCAAGATCAAATGCCTGTTTCGATGTTTTTTGATATTTTTTATTACTCACAACATCAATGTAACCCACCCAAACTTTTGTTTTAGGAGCAATTGTAAGGCTCTCAGGCAATCTCTTTTGCTCCTCTGATCCTACAGCTTTTACTGTAGCATTTGTATCATTGTTTTCAAGAGACTCTGCGCCCTTTATTGTAACATTTGTGTCATTGTTTTCAAGATGCTGAATATTTTTCTTTGCACTCTCTATCACTGTGTTATCAATATGTTCAATGGGGGCTTCCATATTTTTCTTTGCATACTCAACTGTATAATACAGAGCAAAAAGAAATACAACCATAGCAAGCAGAATATAAAAAAGCGTAAAATTTCGTTCTTTTTTTGGTGCTATAAAAACTCCACTTTCTGTTATTGTTTCAACCGAACTTCCTTCATCATAATAAGCAACTCCTGCATTTTTCAGTTCACTGAGGTCAATCTTATACTCTCTTTGCAGTA
>DQUE01000149.1 GCA_015662405.1 Sulfurimonas autotrophica
TAACACAGCCTTTGACATTTGTGGCTACATGTAATGCGATAAGCTACTGTGGTGCAAAGCCTGTTTTTATTGATGTTGATAGAGAGACTTTGGGAATGAGTGCAAAGAGTTTAGCGGAATTTTTGGACAAAAACTGCACTATTGAAGATGAACAATGTATCAACACAACAACAAACAAAACCATTAAAGCCTGTGTGCCAATGCACACTTTTGGGCATCCTTGTGAAATAGACAAGATAAAAGAGATCTGCGATCAATGGCATATAGCTCTGGTAGAGGATGCTGCTGAGAGTTTAGGCTCTTACTATAAGGGGAAGCATACAGGCACCTTTGGAAGACTAGGAGCTTTTAGTTTTAATGGAAACAAGATCATCACAAGTGGTGGAGGTGGTGTTATAGTTACAGATGATGAGAGATTAGCAAAGAGAGCAAAACATCTTACAACAACAGCAAAACTGCCTCATCAATGGGAGTATGTGCATGACATGGTAGGGTATAACTACCGTATGCCTAATTTAAATGCAGCCCTTTTAGTGGCACAACTTGAATCGCTAGAAACATTTTTAACAGCAAAAAGAGATTTAGCACAAAAATATGCAAACTTTTTTAAAAAATTTACCGATATACAGTTTATACAAGAGATAAAAGATGCAAAGGCAAACTACTGGCTCAATGCTCTTGTCTGTAAAGATAAAAAGATGCGAGATGAGATCTTAGAGTATAGCAATGCAAAGGGTGTTATGATGCGACCAATATGGAGACTGATGAGTGAATTAGAGATGTTTCAAGATTGTCAAAATGATGGACTCAAAAACGCAAAATATTTGAGTAAGAGAGTTGTTAATATTCCAAGTAGTGTCATATGAAAGAGGAGATAATACTGCTTGGCGGAGGGGGACATTGTAGAAGTGTTATTGACGTGATTGAGCAAGAGGGGCGTTTTGTGGTTGCCGGCATCATTGAAAAGTTCAGTGGAGAGTCCAAGCCTGTTTTAGGCTATCCACTTATTGGCACTGATGATGAACTTGAGAAATTGCGTCAAAAATATAAATATGCATTTGTTACGGTTGGACATATATACTCCAATAGTGTGCGAGTAAAGCTCTTTGAAAAGTTAGAGGCACTCTCATTTAGCATCCCAAAGATTATCTCCCCTTTTGCGTATGTCTCTCCTCATGCAACTATAGAAAAGGGAACGGTTGTTATGCATCATGCGCTCATTAATGCAGGGGTAAAAGTAGGAAAAAATTGCATTGTCAACACAAAAGCACTCATTGAACATGATTGCATAGTTGAAGACAATTGTCATATATCTACTGGAGCCATTTTAAATGGTGATGTGGTGGTGCGAGCAAATAGTTTTGTAGGAAGTGGTGCGATTGTCACACAGGGGTGTGTCGTTGATGGGTTCGTAAAAGCGGGGAGTGTTGTAAAATGAGCAAAGTATTTATAATAGCAGAGGCAGGAGTAAATCATAATGGGAGCATTGAATTAGCCAAGCAACTTATTGATGTTGCCGTTGAGGCTAGAGCAGATGCTGTAAAGTTTCAGACATTTCAAGCAGAAAAACTGGTATCTAAAAATGCTAAAAAAGCTACATATCAAAAAGAGAATATAGGTGATAATGATGATAGCCAACTTAATATGCTCAAAAAGTTGGAATTAGATATTGATACCCATAATGAACTTATAGAGTATTGCAGCAGTAAAAATATTATGTTTCTCTCAACACCTTTTGATTTAGAGAGTGTTGCTCTGTTAGACTCCTTAGGCTTGGAGATCTTTAAAATTCCAAGCGGAGAGATTACAAATCTTCCATATTTGAGAAAAATAGCTAAGCTTGGTAAAAAAATTATACTCTCCACGGGGATGGCTACTCTTGGCGAAGTAGAGGATGCTCTTGCTATTCTTACATGTAACGGAACCCCAAAAGAGAATATCACTCTTTTACATGCAAACACAATGTATCCAACACCCATGGAGGATGTTAACTTGCAAGCGATGGTTACAATAGGAAGAGCCTTTGGTGTAGCATATGGATATAGTGATCACACTCTTGGAATAGAGGTACCAACAGCAGCGGTAGCCCTTGGAGCGAGTGTTATTGAGAAGCATTTTACTTTAGATAAAACCATGCAAGGCCCAGATCATAAAGCATCGCTTGAGCCTAATGAACTCAAAGCGATGGTGCAAGCAATTCGAAATATTGAAAAAGCGATGGGTGATGGCATAAAAAAACCAAGTAAAAGTGAAACACCGAATATAAAAGTTGCTAGAAAGTCGATAGTGGCTGCTCGAGTAATTAAAAAAGGGGAGGTTTTTAGCGAAGAGAACCTGACTGTAAAACGCCCAGCAGATGGCATTAACCCTATGAGATGGGATGAAGTTGTAGGTAGCGTTGCTAGTAAAGATTATGAAATTGATGAGTTGATATGAAAATTTCTTCTTCCTTAATCTTTTTTAAATAAAGAATCGGGTAAACTTTAGGCATCATGTGATTTTATATTAAAGTAGTTGAGAGTGTGCTTTTAAAGTAATACAGTGTTTTAAAAGAAGGGATTGTAGCAAGGATGAGCTAATATGAGAAAAGTTGTGATAATAGGTGGAGGAATCTCAGGCTTAACGGCAGGCTATTTATTTGCAAATAGTGGAAAATATGAGGTACATATAGTTGAAAAA
>DQUE01000156.1 GCA_015662405.1 Sulfurimonas autotrophica
CTTTTTCTATACTCTTTTTCATCTATCAATACACACTCCTTTTAGCCATAAACCACACTCTTTTACAATTCTCTCTAATGCTTTATTGAGTGCTATAACACCACCTCGTGCATCATCTGAATCTGTTTTCATATTTCCATGAAAAGTTTTTGAGGCAACTGTTTTATGGGTATTTTCATCAATGAGATTACATGTAATGGCAACACTAACATAAGAGTTCTTCTCATTTTCATCAAAATAGTGCATAAAATCATCTATAGTAATCTCTAGTCGCATATCATTCTCTGTTTTTGAGTTTGCATTTTGTACGCTCTTAAAAAGAGCCATTTCTCGCAAATAGACTGTTATCTCTTTTGTTACAGCATCATTTACACTTTGTGCCCATCTCGAATTGGCATAGGCGTACTGTGTGTATTTTCCTATAACATAGTACATCTTCAAAGAGCTATATTCTCTCGCACCAAACGCCCTATCCACCTTCAATGTTTGTGTAGCACAAGATGTTTTAGCACTCTTAGATATTTGCATATCCGTTTGCAAACGATACTCATGTTGCGCTGGTGTTGGTGATGAGCAACCACTCAATAAAAAAACACTAACACATGTAATGCAAAAAATTAGTAATCTATTTTTCACCTGGCCCCCTTTTTACT
This sequence comes from Sulfurimonas autotrophica, assembly GCA_015662405.1. GTDB lineage: Bacteria > Campylobacterota > Campylobacteria > Campylobacterales > Sulfurimonadaceae > Sulfurimonas > Sulfurimonas autotrophica_A. The sequence continues at coordinate 654 of DQUE01000156.1, forward strand.
TTCTCTTTTTTAAATAATACATCACTTGGACTTCGCTCATACTGCTGCAACACTTCATTGAAATGTATGAGCGTTTGTTGCATCTCTAACATCGTATTATTAAGCATTGGCACTGTTTGCACTGTTGCAGTTTTGACATCATTCTCTATATGTAAAAAAGAGTTTGCCATATCATCCATAATTTTCCCCATTTGCGAATAGGTCTCTTTAATATTTACAAAAGAGTTACTTATTTTATTTTCCCACACAATACTATGTTCTACTAATCTATTTATATTGGGAATACTTTTATCAATCTGAGTTGTTATGTGTTGCATATTTTTCACACTCTCTTGCAGATACAAAATCGTCTTCTCATCAAATGTTTTATCAATTTTTTCCATAACTATCGCACTCTTTTTTAAAAGTTTTGCAAACTCTTTTTGATTCTTTGTATTGAGCAATTCATTTGTTTTTCCAAGAGTTACAACTAATAGTTCTGAGACCGAATCCAAAGAGTGCTCTATATTTGCAAAAAAAGAGGGTGCAGTTTTTATAACAGGATACTTTTTCCCTTTTTGCGCTTGCAGAGGAGGTGCACTGTTGCTCCCCTCTGTCAAATTAATATAGCTCAATCCCGTAATGCCTTGCGCAGTAAGTTTCGCAACGGTATCAGCTTTAATCGGTGTAGATTGCAAAATCTCTACCGTAACTTCCACCTGTTCACTATTATGCGGATCAATACGCAGTCGTGTTACTTTACCTACTTTAATCCCTTTATATTTTACCGGTGCATCCAAATTAAGTCCTAAAACAGATTCATTAAAATATATGATATATGTCTGCGTTTGTAGTGACTTTGTGGGTTTAAGCATCCAGTAGGTAAATCCAAGCATACATATAATGCTTAGTAAAACAATAACTCCTACAAGTGTATAATTTACTTTATTATTCATCGTTCATCTCTAAAAAAAGTTTGTATAAAGTCACTCTTTACAGAAGTAACCTCTTCTAAACTGCCCTCGTAGGCAATTTTTTTATTATCAATGATAGCCATTCTGTCCAAAGTATTATATATAGAATGTATATCATGTGTAACAACTACCATAGTCACTCCAAGCATAGAGCGTAATTGTAAAATCAAATTGTCAAATTCTCTCGCTGAAATAGGGTCAAGCCCACTTGTAGGTTCATCTAAAAAGAGTAGTTTGGGATCCATAGCCAAAGCTCTTGCAATACCCGCTTTTTTACGCATCCCTCCACTTATTTGGGAAGGATACAAAAAAGCATCACTCGGTTTTAATCCAACCAAGTCTAGTTTAAAAGCTACAATCTCTTCTATTATTGTATCTGAAAGTGTTGCATACTCTTTCAGGGGAAGGGCTATATTTTGTGCTAAAGTCAAAGAAGAGAACAATGCGCCAAATTGGAATAAAACACCCCACTTTCGTCGAAGCTCTTGTGCATCACTCTCACTGATCTGCTCAATTTTTTTTCCTAATATTTCAATGCTCCCTGCCTGAAACTCCTGTAACATTACCATTTCACGAAGTAGTGTCGTTTTTCCACAACCACTTGGCCCTAACAAGCCATATATTTCACCCTCATTTACATGAAGATTCAAACCATTATGCACGACTTTGTCCCCAAAAACAGTTTTTAGATTTTTAACTCTAATAAGCTCCATTATATCCCCAGATTTGTAAAAGCTATAGAAAAGAGAGCATCACATACAATAACTGCAAAAAGAGATTCAACAACGCTTTTTGTTGTATTAAAACCAATACTTTGCGTATCATCCTTAACCATTAATCCTCTATATATACCTATAGAAGCAATCAAAAATGCAAAAAATGGACCCTTAATAAGTCCGACATAAAAGTGTTTGATAGATACCACCTCTCGCAATCTTTCAATAAAAAGCGATGGTGTCAAACTAAGACTCAAATCCGCTACTATAATACCTCCAAGCATTGCCATCATATCTGCTATAAAAATAAGAACTGGCAACATAATCACAAGCGCAATAATTCGTGGCAATACCAAAAATAAAAAAGGATCAAATCCCATAGTCCGCATTGCATCAATCTCTTGTGTTATCTTCATCGCCCCGATTTGTGCCGTATATGCAGAACCACTTCTACCTGCTATAACTATTGCTGTAATAAGTGGTGCGAGTTCACGAAATATAGATATTCCCATCATATCCACTATAAAAATGTTACCACCATAACGCTCAAGCTGATATGCTGCTTGATATGCCGTCACAAGACCAATCAAAAAACTTGTCAATGCAACAATACCAAGTGCGCGTATTGCACTTGCATTTATCTCAAAAACTATCTCTTTTATACGAATATTTTTTCTATCTTTACAGTAATACAAAAAAGAGATAAAAACTCTACCAATAAACTCCATAAAACTTATAAATGTAAGATATGCCTCATAAGTAGCTTTACCAACCACCGCAAATAAATTCTCTTTTGTTCTTATAATAGTTTTATCAAGCTTTTTTTTATGCTCTTTTGCCAATGTAAGAGTATGTAAAAAGTTTTTATCTTCGCATTGAATTTTTGCCTTGTATTGCTCTTGTAAATCAGTTAAAAAAAGTGCAAAAGCGGTATCTAGATAGCTTACATTTTGGAGGTTTATTATAATATTTTGAAAATTTGTAAGTTTTAGTGCATGAATGAGAGACTCTGCCTCATGCAGATTATAGAGTGTTAATTCCCCTGAAAATTCAAGGGAAATATCATCCTTATCTATAGTAGTGTGAAGTGGGTTTTTATTCATAAGAAGAAAAGATTAAAAATCTCTTTGTAAAAGTTTTTTTACTTTTAAAATTGTAATAATCTTATCTTCTTGTTTTCCAACACCATCTATGATAGTATCATCACCATTTACAGTATCTGGTGGTGGTCCTACATTCTCTTTTTTGATACGTATTGCCATTGTCAGTCTATCTATAACAAAACCGGCAACATCATCACCATCACGGATAACAATAAAACGAGTATCATCACTTTGCCTTTTAGGGGGAAGACCAAATTTTAAACGCAGATCAATAAGAGGTATGACTGACCCACGAAGATTAAATACACCCAAAACATATTTTGGCACTTGAGGAACTCTTGTCCAAGGAAAAGGCTTGATAATCTCTTGGATAGAGAGAATCGGTACAGCATACTCTTCATCGCCTATCACAAATCCAACAAGCTGTACAACATCATCTAACTGATCAACAATATTGTCATTTTTTTCTACTTGTTTATTAATAATCTCTTTTAATTTATCACTCATTATAAAAACTCCGGTTTAAAGTTAACATTTCTTTGCACAACACTTGCTAAATAGTCTGCAGAATACGGTTTAGTAATATACTCAACCATTCCGGATTCAACACCTCGCATACGATCTGATTTAGCTGTTCTTGATGTCACCGCTATAAGTGGCAAGTTTTTATATCTATTGTATTTTTTGATTTCACTCGCTAAGGTATATCCATCCATTCTTGGCATCTCGATATCTATAAGCATTGCATCAACATTATAATCACCTGACTTTAAAAGATTGAGTGCTTCTTGCCCATCAACTGCTTCAACAAGAGTTACCCCTATAGGCTCAAGTGCTTTTCGCATGATTGTTCTATCTGTTTTTGAGTCATCTACAATCATAATGGTATAATCACTCGCCTTTGTTTTTTCCGATACAGCCGACCCAGCACCCGATGTAATTTGTGTAACTTTTGTCTCTTTTGCTATATCCATTAGTGCAACAACATCTACAATCAAAGTAACACCACCATCACCTCTAATCGTAGCACCTGCAATGCCTTCAATGCCTTTGAGATAATCACCAAGTGATTTGATAACTATCTCTTCTTGTCCTACTAACAAATCTACAATAAGTCCAAGTTTGCTTGTTCCAAGTCCTAATACAACAACATAGGCATGCTCATTTGCATCTAAGATTCTTTCCACTTCAAAAATATCTCCGATATGCACCAAAGAGAGAACATCCTCACGCAATCGCATAACAGAACGTCCTTCTACCGTATAGATCTCATCTTTTGAAATTCTTACAGTCTCAAGAACAGAGGCTAAAGGAATCGCATAATGCTCCTCTTGAACACCCACAAGTAGTGCTTGAATAATTGCTAACGTCAAAGGAATTTTCAGTTTAATAGATGTTCCTTTATCTATTTCACTATCTATATCTATAATACCATTGAGTTTTTCGATGTTTGTTTTCACAACATCCATCCCAACACCACGCCCAGATACACTTGTTACAGCAGTAGCTGTAGAAAAACCAGGTTTAAAGATAAGCGTGTAAGCCTCTTTATCACTCATAGCATCAGCTTCTTTTTCGGTAATGATGCCTTTTTCAAGAGATTTTTGTTTGAGCATTTCAGGGTCAAGACCTTTTCCGTCATCATCTATCTGAATGACAATCTGATTTCCCTCATTATATGCTTTGAGTGTAATCGTACCGACTTCTGGTTTTCCTTTTGCTATACGCTCTTGTGGCGTTTCAATACCATGATCACAAGAGTTACGTATAATATGCACCAAAGGATCCCCAATCTCTTCCACAATCGATTTGTCAAGTTCGGTATCTTCACCTGAAATAACAAGTTCGATTTTTTTATTCAGTTCACGAGAGAGGTCACGAATCATTCTAGGAAATTTGTTAAATACTTTTCCTATTGGTAGCATACGTGTTTTCATTACGGCAATTTGCAAGTCAGTTGTTACAAGAGAAACAATAGAGACAACTTGATTAAGCTCCTCTAAAAACTCCTCTCCCTCATACCGCTCTTCGACATCACTATTGATCTTAATCAGTCTGTTTTTTGCAAGTACAAGCTCACCAATGAGATTCATTAAGTGATCAAGTCTCTTTACATCCACACGAATAGTCTGTTCAACCGTTGTAGCTGCACGCTTTGCAGGTGCTGCTGCTTTTACATCTTCTGCTTTTTTGCTACTTGATGACTTTTGAGATGATGGCGCTGGCGCTTTTGGTGTTTCTTTCTTCTGCTCTTCTTCTTTTTCAGGCTCTTCTTCCTCCTCCGGTGTCATAGAAGGCACCTCTTCTCCCGCAGCTATTTTTGCTTCCCTTTTTGCTCTATCTTCGGCTTGACGCTGTGCTAAAAGTCGCTCTATTTCAGCTTCAACCTCTTCAGGAGTCATATTTTCATAATCTAATTCCTCTTCCTCTTCAGGAGTCTCCTCTTTTTTAGGCTCTTCTTCCTTTTTAGGTTCTTGTGCCTCTTTTCTCTCCTCTTGTGCAACTGCATCAGCAAGCCCTGAAAGATCACCATTGCTTATTTTATCAAGTCTTGCAACACATGCTGAGACATCTATGCCCTCATCACTACTTGTATCACGAATTTTTTCTAGTAGTGCCTTCATAAGGTCAATTGATTCTAAAATCACATCCATAACATCAGGAGTAATAGCAAGCTCTCCGTGACGTGCTTTATTTAAAACATCTTCCATATGGTGTGTTAAATGCGTCAATGTATCAAAATTTAAAAATGATGAAGCTCCTTTAACAGTATGCGCAACACGAAAAATTCCGTTTAAAAGCTCCAAATCATCGGGACGAGACTCTAGTTCAACCAAATCCTCATCTAGTTTTTCAACAAGTTCAAACGATTCAACTAAAAAGTCTTGCAGTATCTCTTGAAATTCATCCATATTTACACTCCCTCTCTATTTCTTCATATGTGCACGCACAACACGTGACACTTCATCATAAAATGAGCTAGCCTGAAACTTAACTAAATAAGCCTCTCCACCAGCCTCTTCTCCTCTTCCTTCGCTAAAGTGATCACTTATAGAAGAGTTAAAAACAATTGGAATCTCTTTAAACCTTTCATCCTCTTTTACACTTGCAGCAAAATGGAATCCATCCATTTGTGGCATCTCAACATCTGAGACGATAATTTTTAGATTATCAACTAAAGCATCTCCATATGTTTCATACAGTTCATTAAGTTTACGAATCCCTTCTTGCCCATCCACTGCTTCAACCACATGAAAGCCCATCTTAATAAGTGCTTCTTTGACAATTTTTCTTGCAGTAGCACTATCATCAAGAACCATTGCCAAGCCTGAAAATGCTGCTATCTCTTCTGGTACTGTATCTGTTTCTGGCTCGTACAATCCTAAATCTTGCACGACACTCTCCAAATCAAGTATCAAAAGAACATTATCACCCTCTATTTTAGTTACACCTGTGATTTTATTTGCTTCAAGTCCTGATGAACTGTTCATAAAAGTTGCCGGCTCAATGTCACTCCAACTTATTCTTCGAATACGTTTTGCTTCATGAACGATAAATCCTATCAATACATTATTAAACTCTGTAATTATGACGCGTGCATTTTTTCTTGCATCTTCTGGTTCAGTTACACCCATCCATTTGGCAAGATTTACAACAGGAATAACAACCTCTCTTAAATCAAATATTCCCTCTATAAACTCCGGGGTACTTGGCAACTCAGTCAACTTTGGAACACGTATAATTTCGCGAACTTTAGAAACATTTATACCATAAATACCCTCGTACACTTTATCTTTTTCTTGTTTAAATATACGAAAGTCAACAAGTTCCATTTCATTAGAACCTACCTTTAAAGACTTGTCATCCATATTTTATATCTCCCTAGAGTATTTTTTTTCTTTTAGTAACTCTATATCTTGTAATGATTTTACAATAAAATATCTTTGATTGCAAGCAAAAGCACCTAGGTTTATGTAATGAAAATCTGCTACATCAAAAGAGTCGTTTTGGTGATAGTGCCCCTCTATAAAGTAGTCACAATCATATCTGCTAGCTAAACGTTTTTGTATAAACTCTTTAAATCCTCTAAATTTTTTACAATCATTTTTTTTCCTAAGGTGGCTATCTATTTTTTTTAAAATTCCATGATTTGAAAATATATCTATATACTTCAAAAAGAACAAAACAAATGGACTTCTTATCAAAAAGGTATAGATGCGATAAAAAAAATCGCCATCAAAATCGCCATGTGCCAAATAGAGCTTTTTATCTTCATAAACTGCTCTAACTGGTTGACTTTTAATTGAAAAAACTTTTGCAAGTGGGAAGATTTTTTGTATGTTAAAATCGTGATTACCCTCTAAATATAGCACTTCTATCTTTGCAGAGATACTATTTATGAGAGTAATCATCTCTTTATTTTGTTTACATGTAAAGTCAATAGAGCCAAAAAGAGCATCAAAGATATCACCCATGAAAATCAATTGTGTTGGTCTCATTTTTTGCGCGTCTATATCTCTCATAAAATCAAGCAGTTCAGGACGAAGATGCGAATAGTGTGCATCAGAAATAATATATGCACCCTCTTGAAAAGTTACACTGTTATGGGACATAGGCTATGTTTGGTATTGCCACTGCCTCATCAATACCCATCATGAGGTTTGCATTGACAACTGCCTGTGATGATGCACCGCGCATAAGATTGTCTATTGCAGAAGTGATAAAAAGCATATTCCCTTTTTTCTGCACATAGATATCGCAAAAATTTGTTCCTGCAACATTTTTCATATCCACCGGAGTTTTGCTTACTCTTACATGTAAAGCATCTCTATAATACTCTTGCAAAACAGATTCTGCATCAAAATCATCCGCTACTTGCAGATAGATAGAACTCAACATACCACGAGTAACAGGAACAAGATGGGGTACAAAATGTATCTCATCAAAAGGAATATTGAGTTTGTTTGCAATTTCAGGAGCATGACGGTGCAACAAAGGATTGTAAGCAAAAAGATTATCATTGACATGGACAAAGTGTGTCGTCTCACTCAATTTTTTTCCAGCACCGCTTACTCCTGTTTTTGCATCTATAATTATAGGAGTATTTACCACGCGCTTCTCTAGAAACGGCAAAAGCCCTAAGATGGCAGATGTTGGAAAGCATCCCGGATTTGCAACTAGTTTTGCACTTTTTATCTTTTCACGGTTAAGCTCAACAAGACCATAGACAGCATGTTGGAGATTATCGCTGTCTGTATGTGAGCAATAAAACTCCTCATAGATATCCTGTGGCAATCTATAATCAGCAGAGAGATCAACAACCTTTACCCCTTTTTTTAGCAGAGGCTTTACATATGCCATCGCTGTTTTATGCGGAAGAGCTAAAAAGACAAGTTTACATGTAGCAGCTATTGCATCAATATCTGCTTTTTTTACCTCCTCTTGACAAACACCATTTAACGATGGGTGCAGTGCATTGATAGTTGTTCCACCTTCAGAGTTTGCAATATATGCCAAATGGAAAAAAGGGTGCTTTAGTAAAATTTTTACAAGTTCCAGACCTGTGTATCCTGTTGCGCCAACCACACCAACATTAATTCTGTTTTGCATTACTCTTTACACTCAAAAACAATATCTTGGTATTTGACTTCATCTATCTCAAACTCTTTCTCACCACCAGGAAGACGTACCTTTACCTCATCACCCTCCTCTTTTCCGAGCAGTTGCTTTGCCAAAGGAGAGTGAAAAGAGATAAGCCCAATATCTGGATTACTCTCACATCCACCCACTATCGTATATGTCACCTCTTCATCTGTATCCATATTTGTCATAACAACAGTTGAACCAAAACTCACCTTTGAGTGCTGCAGCTCTTTTGGGTCAACAATCTGTGCATTACCTAAAATCTCCTGTAGTTCTGCAAGACGATTATCTATATTTTTTTGCTGCTCTTTTGCCGCATGGTATTCAGCATTTTCTTTCAAATCTCCATGTTCGAGTGCTTCTTCAATCGCTTTTACCACAGCAGGACGTTTTACCTCTTTTAACTCTTTTACTTCAGCCTGTAATTTCTCATAACCAAAGAGTGTCATCGGTTCTACATTATTATTTTGCATAGTCTATTCTCTGTATTAAATTTTTTAGTTATATGATTATAGCAAAATTCC
>DQUE01000135.1 GCA_015662405.1 Sulfurimonas autotrophica
AAAATTTCAGTCAAAATATGGTGGAAAAATAGTTGATTTCTATTCTGCTTGGCAAATTGCCAAAAAAGATTTTAAGTAAGAGGTGAGAGAGATAGAGTTATTACTCTATCTCTGCATCGATGACATCGTCATCCTCTTTTTTCTTCGCTGAGTCAGCTGCTCCAGCTTGTCCCCCTTGCTCTTTTTGATACATTTGTTCTGCCATTTTGTGGCTAGCTTCTGTAAGAGCTTTTACTTTTTCTTCTATTTGCTCTTTTGTAGCACTTTCATCTTTTAGAACTGCTTGAAGATCAGTAATCGCTGTTTCAATTTTTGCTTTTTCATCAGCAGAGAGATTGTCACCCATCTCTGTCATAGATTTTTCAGTTTGCGCAATCAACGCATCCGCTTGATTTTTAAGCTCAACAACAGCTTTTCGTGCCTCATCTTCAGCCTTATGTGCTTCGGCATCTTGCACCATTTTGTTAATCTCTTCTTCACTTAATCCTGAAGCACCTGAGATCGTAATTTTTTGCTCTTTTCCAGTACCTTTATCTATCGCTGAAACTGTTAAGATACCATTTGCATCAATATCAAATGTTACTTCAATTTGCGGTACACCACGAGGTGCTGCTGGAATATCAGTTAACTCAAATAGACCTAAAGATTTGTTATCTTTGGCAAATTCTCTCTCACCTTGTACAACATTAATGCTTACCGCTGGTTGGTTGTCTTCTGCAGTTGAGAAGATTTGCGATTTTTTTACAGGAATTGTTGTTCCTTTTTCGATAACTTTAGTTGCAACGCCACCAAGTGTTTCAATTCCAAGTGATAATGGAGTTACATCAAGTAAAAGTACATCTTTTACATCACCGCGCAGTACTCCACCTTGAATAGCTGCACCTAAAGCAACAACTTCATCAGGGTTTACGGATTTATTTAACTCTTTTCCATCAAAATATTCAGAAACTCTTTGTTGTACTAAAGGAACACGAGTTGAACCACCAACCATGATAATCTCTTTAATGTCAGCTTTGCTTAAATCTGCATCTTTCATTGCAGTATTTATATGATCCATTGTTTCATCAACCAGTGGGTCAATCATACCTTCAAATTTTGCACGAGTAAGCTTTACAACTAAGTGTTGTGGACCAGCTTCTGTCATTGTGATAAATGGTAAATTGATTTCAGTCTCAGTTGCTGAACTTAACTCTTTTTTCGCTGTTTCAGCAGCATCTTTTAGACGTTGCAATGCCATCTTATCATTTTTAAGGTCAATTCCGTGACTTGCTTTAAACTCTCCTGCTAACCAATCAACAATTTTATTGTCAAAATCATCACCACCAAGGAATGCGTTACCGTCAGTTGAAAGAACTTCAAATGTACCATCACTAATTTCAAGTGTTGTAACATCAAAAGTACCACCACCAAGGTCATATACCAATACATCCTCTTCAGCTTTTTTCTCTAAACCATATGCAAGTGCTGATGCAGTCGGTTCGTTGATAATACGAAGAACATTTAACCCTGCGATTGTACCAGCATCTTTTGTTGCTTTTCTTTGACTATCATTAAAGTATGCAGGAACTGTGATAACAGCATCTGTTACTTTATCGCCAAGATAGCTCTCTGCATCTTCTTTTAGTTTTGTAAGAATTTTTGCTGAAATCTCTTGCGGTGTGTAAACTTTTCCAGCAACATCAACAGCCGCCATACCATCTTTGTTAACAATTTTATATGTTACTTTTTCTTGTGCAATTTTTGCATTCTCTTCATCCATCATGAGACCCATGATTCTTTTTACAGAAGAGATTGTCTTTTCAGGGTTTGTAATAGCCTGACGTTTTGCAGGATCACCTACTAAAACCTCTCCTTTATCAGTAAATGCAACAACTGATGGCGTTGTGTTTTTCCCTTCTGCATTTGGGATAACTTTTGCCTCACCACCTTCATATACTGCTACACATGAATTTGTTGTTCCTAAATCTATACCTATTACTTTACTCATTTTCTTTCCTTTTTTTGGTTTTATTTTTTATTTCTTTTTATTTTTAATTACGATGTAATTGTACAAAGTTTTAAAAATCTATTTTGCAACCTGAGTTGCATTTAACGAAGTTAATTCGCTACGACAACCATTGCTTCTCGAAGTGGTCTCTCTTTATATTTGTAACCTCTTTGAAAAGTTTCAACAATCTCTCCACTTGCAACTTCATCACTCTCAACCTTTTGTACTGCATTGTGTATATTTGGATCAAATGGTTCTTCGTGCGATACCATTGTTACGCCATGTTTTTCAAGTGCAGTAATGAATTGTTTGAGAGTAAGTTCGATTCCCTCTTTTAATTTTTTTATAAGCTCCTCTGGATCTGCATCTGCATCTGCAGATTTTAAAGCCATCTCCAAAGAGTCTACAACAGGAATCATATCTTTTGCAAATTTTTCGTTTGCATACTCTACTGCTGTATATTTTTCACGTTCTAGTCTCTTTTTGATATTATCAAAATCAGCATGAACACGTGCATATTTATCTTTGAGTTCTGCAAGCTCTTTTTGCAGTAAATCGAATTCATTTTCTACCGCTTCAGCTTCAGCAGCAACTTCATCATTTTGGGTTTCATTATCATCAGTATTATTTACATTTTCTTTATTAGACATAGTTATTTAATGCTCCTTTTTTCTTGAAAAGATAACGTATTATACACATTGAGTGTAATAATGTCAAGTGTTATCTGTTAAAATTGTATAAATTAACTTTAGTCATATAGTATCAAGAATGATTGGTTTCTTCCTAAAACTAATATGAAGCTAATCTTATGTATCATTATGAGATAAATTCAAGGTACTCTTAATGGAGAATTATTATGAAATATGTAACTTGGTTCGTTGGTTTAGTTGTAGCTATTACAATAAGTCTATATGTATTGGCTTTTACAGGTTTTGGAAACTCCATAGTTGCTCCTATAATAGAGAGTAAAATTAAAGAGCAGACAAAGCTTGATGCAAAGCTAAAAGTTTTTTCTTTATCTACTGATACTGTGAATATAGTATTAGAGCTCAATAAAAACAATAGTGTAGAAGTCAAAGGAACATACTCTTTACTGTCACAATCATTTAATATTACTTATAATATTGCTTTGCATGAGCTGAAAACTTTGCAACCCTTAACATCTATGCAACTGCAAGACTCATTTTTTACACAAGGAAGTCTAAAAGGAGATACAAAACTCTTCACTCTTGTAGGAAAAAGTGATATTGCTAAAAGTAAAACAGCTTATAAAGTTATTATGAGAGACATGAATCCAAGTTCTATCATTGCTAAAGTTGAAAAAGCTGATTTGCAATCTCTTTTACACATGTTTAATCAAAAATCGTATGCAAGTGCAGATATAAATCTTGATGTGAATTTTAAAAATATTATGCCACATAAACTTGATGGGGATATTCTTTTGATAACAAATAAAGGTAGACTCAATGCAAAGATTATGAAAAAATATTTTAATATCACTATACCGCCAACAGCATTTGCAATGCGTTTAAAAGCGAAATTAAAAGGGGATGATGTTGATTATACATGTATACTCAATTCAAATCTTGCAAAAATTATTTCTGCAGGTAGTATCTCTCCAGAACCTCTCTATGTAAATATCAAATATGCTTTTCATGTAAAGGAGTTAGCACTACTCAAACCAATAACTGCTGCTGATATCAGAGGAAAGCTCAATCTCAGTGGTAGTGTTGTTGGTAATAAGGATCGTATGATTGTGGATGGAAAAAGTGATTTGGCATCTTCAAAAACAACTTTTAAAGCTCTTTTGCATGATTTTACACCACAAAGAGTAGAGGCAAATATAAAAGAGTTACAACTACAAAAATTGCTTTATATGATAAAACAACCACACTATGCAGATGCTTTGTTGGACATGAATGTAAAAATTACAAATGCTGATCCTAAAAACTTACAAGGAGTAGTTACTTCAAAGATAACAAAAGGTTTGCTAGATTCAAAATATATAACAAAAGCGTATGGGTTTAAAAGTATGATGCCTCGCACAACTTTTCATGCTACGACATATACGACACTGCAAAAAAATACTATAGATACAAAACTCAACTTTGTTTCAAATCTTGCAAATCTTGTTATTAAAAGAGCACGTTTTGATACAAAAGATGCCTCTTTAGCGAGTGATTACAAGGTAAAAGTGCATAATCTTAACAGACTCTATTTTGTAACACAAAAACATTTAAAAGGAGCATTGTCTGCGCATGGAGAGTTAACAAAAGCAAAAGATCTTGATTTTACGCTGTTATCAAATATAGCTGGCGGAAAAATTGATGCCGCGCTGCATAATGATGATTTTGTTGCAAAGTTAGATGCACTGCAGACTATGGATATTCTTGATATACTGATGTACCCAAAAGTATTTCAATCTTCAATAGACGCTAAATTACTATATAACATAGCTGATGCCAAAGGTGATTTTAAAGGCTTGCTCTCAAATGGTAAATTTATGCCAAATCAGGTACTTGATTTGACAAAACAATATGCACATATTGATTTGTATAAACAACGTTTTAAAGGTGATGTGGATGCAAAAATCAATAAAGAAAAAATTATTGCTTCACTTGGCTTAAAATCAAACAGATCATCAATTATTGCAAAAAATACAAAAATAGATACAAAAGCAAACACTATTGATGCAAAAATTGCTATTAATGCAAATGGAAATCCCTTGAGTATTACATTAAAAGGAGATATAAATAGCCCAAAAATTGGTGTGAATGCAAAAAAAATCATTCAAAAAGAAGCAACAAAAGTGATAAAGAAAGAAATAGAAAAACGACTAAGAAAAGATGTTGGAAACCTTTTGAAAGGATTATTTTAAACTAACATCTGCTAAAACAAGGCAAAAGCTGACACTTTTGCCTTGTTCGTTAATTTTGTTGCAGGCTTGAATCAGTGTTTGTCCTGTTGTCACAATATCATCAACTAAAATAATATTGTCACTCGTAAGTTTTTTTACTTGAAAATCTCTAGGGTTTTGTTCCCTAAATGTTTTACTCTTACCCGAATAGGAGATGCTATTTCTTGCACGAATTTTATTGAATAATGGGTTGATATTATATGTTTTTAATGACTTGTTTAATATTGCCGTATGTGAATATCCACTTTTTATTGTATCGTCTATTGCGAGGGAAATGTAGTTCTCTTTTGTGTGAAACTCTTGTGCAAATTGTGTAAAACTTAACTTTGCTAAAAGAGTATAGATAGAAAAACCCAAATCTGTATGCTTTGTAAAAAGTAGTTCTTTTATCTCTTCATATCTATAAAAAGAGATAACATTAATATCGCCCGGAAGCTTTCTTTGGAAAAAAGAGGGTGAGAGAAAACTCTTTTGACACGTTTTACATATATGTGCAAAAGTATAACTTTCGCACAATATACATTTCATTTTTTCCCTTTAGTCCATCTTCAAAACAGACATAAATGCCTCTTGTGGAAGTTGTACTTTTCCGATAGATTTCATACGTTTTTTACCGGCTTTTTGTTTTTCAAGGAGTTTTCGTTTACGGGTAATGTCTCCTCCATAACATTTTGCTGTTACATTTTTACCTGTTGACTTTACTGTTTCACGAGCAATAATTTGTGAGCCAAGTGAAGCTTGCACAGCCACCTCAAAGAGTTGACGAGGAATAAGCTCTTTCATATTTTTAACAAGTGCTCTACCTCTTGGAAGTGCTTGATTACGAGGAACAATAATACTCAGAGCATCTACAGCTTCTCCTGCAACCTTAATGTCTAGTTTCACCAAGTCACCAACTTTAAAATCGATTGGTTCATAGTCGAACGAGGCATACCCTTTTGAGATAGATTTGAGTGTATCGTAAAAGTCCATAACAATCTCATTCATAGGGATCTCATACTCAAGCATAACTCTGTCTTCGTTAAGATAGGTCATTTTCGTTTGATTCCCTCGTTTTGAGACTAAAAGTGTGATGATATTGCCGAGAAATTCACTCGGTGTTATAACTGTTGCACGCACATAAGGCTCTTCAATTCTATCAATTTTTTGTACAGGAGGAAGTTGTGAAGGGTTTTGTACAGCAACCATTGAGCCATCTGTAAGGTATACATGATATATAACAGAAGGAGCAGTTGCAATAAGGTCAAGTCCAAATTCACGCTCAAGCCTCTCTTTAACAACTTCCATATGAAGCATTCCTAAAAAACCGACACGAAATCCAAAACCAAGTGCAACGGAAGTCTCCGGTTCATAAGAGAGTGATGAATCATTTAGTTTGAGTTTATCAAGAGCGTCTCTGAGGTCTTCAAATTTATCTGTGTCAATGGGATAAAGACCAGCAAATACAAAAGGTTTTGCAGGTTCATAATCTCCCACAGGTTCTGCTGTAGGGTTTTTTGCATCGGTAATTGTATCACCGACATTGATGAGGCTTACCTCTTTAAGACCAAGAACAACAATACCAATCTCACCACTTTTAATAGCAGTTGTTTTGATTTTTTTGAGTGGGTGTGGATACAACAAATCAAGAATTTGGTGCTCTTCATTGTTTGACATCAGTTTAATAGTTTGATTTTTTTTGATTTCACCGTCAAAAACACGAACAAGTGCTAATGCTCCAAGATATTGATCAAACCATGAATCATATATGATAGCTTTTGTAGGTGCTTGCGGGTCTCCTTTTGGTGCAGGAACTCGCTCAACAATTGCATCAATTAGCTCTCTGATGCCGACACCTGTTTTTGCACTCACAAGCACAGCATCAGTAGCATCAATTCCTATAGAAGTCTCTATCTCTTCAGCTACTTTGTCGGGATCGGCTGCTGGAAGGTCAATTTTATTGATAACGGGAACAAGCTCAAGATCATTTTCAAGAGCTAAATAGACATTAGCAATAGTTTGCGCCTCCACACCTTGTGCTGCATCAACTATGAGCAGAGCACCATCACTTGAAGCCAAAGATTTGCTTACTTCATAAGAAAAATCAACATGGCCTGGTGTATCTATAAGGTTGAGAATATAGTGCTCTCCGTCTTTGATGTAGTCAAGCCGAACAGACTGTGCTTTAATGGTAATACCGCGTTCTTGTTCTATATCCATGGTATCCATCATTTGGCTTCCCATTTCTCTCTCTGTAACAGAACCACACTCTTGAATGATTCTATCAGCTAGAGTACTCTTTCCATGATCGATGTGTGCAATGATAGAGAAGTTTCTAATATTTTTCAATGATATTCCTATGCAAAAAGACTGTTGACACTCTCGTTATGATAAACTCTGCGAATTACTTCGGCAAAAAGAGGCGCTACAGTCAATACTTTTATTTTAGCGTTTGGTTTAGATTCTAATGTATTAGTGATGACAAGTTCGTCAAGTTCACCATTTTCAAGATTTTGATAGGCTTTTCCACTGAGTACACCATGTGTTGCACATGCCATAACAGAAGTTGCACCATGATTTTTAAGTGCAGTAGCAGCTTTTACCATGGTGCCAGCAGTGTCAACCATATCGTCAATCATAATAACATCTTTTCCATCTACATCACCAATGATATTCATCACTTCACTCTCATTCGCTTTTTCACGACGTTTATCTACAATGACCATTTCAAGATCCATACGTGATGCAAAGTAACGAGCACGAGCAACACCACCGATATCAGGAGAAGCGATAATAGGGTTTTTAAGGTTTTTACTTTTGATATACTGCTCAAATGTGATTGAACCATACAAGTTGTCAACAGGAATATCGAAAAATCCTTGAATTTGTCCAGCGTGGAGATCAATTGTAACCACTCTATCAATGCCTGCAGTCTCATAAAGATTTGCTACAAGTTTTGCAGTAATTGGCACACGAGGCGCAGCTTTTCTGTCTTGTCTAGCATAACCGTAATAGGGTACAACGGCAGTTATACTTGAAGCAGAGGAGCGCTTGAGCGCATCTGTTATAATGAGAAGTTCCATTAAATTATCATTTGAAGGTGCCCCAGTTGACTGGATAATGAAGACATCACGACCTCGAACAGACTCGGATATTTGCACCGAAATCTCACCATCACTAAACTTCTTTACATCCGCTTTTGTTAATGGAACATCTAAAATATTACAAACTTCCTTTGCAAAATCAACACTTGCAGAACCGGCAAAAATTTTATAACCACGCATTGGTATTCCTTCTTGGAAAAATTAATGCGCATATTATACAGAAAATGTTCTGAGTATATGTTAAAGTTGTTGACACTTTTGACAAAGTCCAGATAAAACCAAATCTGCTTTGTCAATTTTAAAATGGGAAACTTGTGAAGCGAGTTGTGTGGTTTGCGAAAGGTCAAGCATAATGTCTTTAATTGCGTTGCATTTTGTGCATACCACATGGGAATGTCTCTCTTTTGACAATTCATATACTGATTTTTCATTCGGAATTTTTACTTCTTGAATGAAAGCATTCTCAATCATAATATTAATATTTTTGTATATAGTAGCTAGCGAAATAGAGTTAAACTTTTGCAACATAACTTCATAAAGCTTTTCTATCGTCATGTGACCATTGCAATCTAATGCATTTGCTATTTCTAATCTTTGAGGCGTTGCCTTTAAATGATGCTCTCTTAACATGCGTGTATAATTATTCATAATGGAATTATATACTACAAATATTTAAAAAGAGTTTTTTAAATCAGTTTTTGTAATCGGATTAAGCTTGAGAGGAGAAGTGCACTTTTATCACTATGTGCACTTTTCATTTGTAACTCACTCTTTAAAAGCAGTTCATGAAGTTTTAAATAGGTTTGTGGTTTGATTTTAATAGCTGCTGATGCCTTTTGTTCAACAACAAATGAGGGGGCAGGGTAGCCTAAAATATCTAAGGCATTTGGCGCACCATTTATACGAATATAGATATGAAACATATAGAGTTGTGTCAAAGAGGTAGTAATGGCACTAATGATTCTTATCTCATCTTCACCATGTTCTAGCAGATTTTGTAAATTTTGTCTAAAATCTTTTTTCTCAAGGAGCTTTTTTACAAATTCATCAAGATTGACACTAGCAAGCCCATAGACTAAACTGTCAACATCTTTTGTTGTAACAGCTCTATCAAATACGCGAAATTTCTCTATCTCATTTGCGGCAAGAGCGACATCACCGTTATGGATTTTAAGCAGATGTGAGATTGTATATTTGTCTATATTAACACCTTTTTCTTGGGCGAGTTGTGCAATGATGTTTTGTGCTTCATACTCTTTTGGATGAAAAAATCGTACGCTCATTGTAGTTGTTTTAGCAAAGGTTTTTTTATTGTTGTATGTTTTATAGTCTGATCCATAGTAGGCATAAACAAAAATATTGTCTGGGTTTTTTTCACACAGAGCCAAGAGTATATCAAGCTCTTTTTTAGGAATTTTTTTTTCGCGTTTAATAACGAGAATATTTCTATCTCCAAAAAGTGAGCCTTGTGAGAGATGGGCTTTTGCTAAATGGAAGTCATACTCATCATGGTAGCATGTAAGGATATTTGCCTCTTCTATATTTGTAAGCATTTTTGTATACATATCTATTAAAAAGCTGCTTTCACCAAAGAAAACAAAACTGTTTGAGACAGTTTTATTCTGTATATGCTTGTCAAGCTCGTTTTTATACATTATTGATCTACTTTTGCAACCACTGAGGCATAAATTTTAGCTTTTGCTATATCAACTTTGTCAATTCTGATAATGACATCTTCAAATAAGGCAACATCTGCTCCACTTGTAAAATGAAGTTTTGCGCCGATGATTGCATCATGAAGCTCTGCACGCAGTTCAGGATCTGTAGATGTGATTCTTGCTTTGAACTCTTTGTTGCAGTTTTTCTCTGCCCATCGTGCATATTTTCTTGCTTTATATTCAGACTCTACGATCATCGCCTCACGCTCTTTTTCACTGATAGCCATACTAAGAGATTCAATATTTCTTAAAACATATGATTGCTCTTGCGTATCACCTCTATTGATTGCTTTTAATAGTCTGTGAACAATTAAATCACTATATCTTCTAATAGGGGAAGTAAAATGGGTATACTCGTAAAAACCCAAACCAAAATGACCAACATTTATAGGTGAATAGCGTGCTTGCATCTGTGCTTGAATGATAAGCGTATCAACTTCGGACACAATACCCATCTCTTTTGCCTGTTTTTGTATGGAGTCAATTGTCTCTTTTATGGTGCTTTTAATCTCTACATGAATACCAATACCAGCAAGCTCTTGATACAATTTTTGAAGCTTTGCTTGACTTGGTGGTTCATGAATTCTAAAAATCCCTCTTTTGTAACGTTTGGCCGCTTCTTTGTTTGCTAAAAGCATACAGTCTTCGATAAGTCCGTGAGAAGGAGTCTCCTGTGCTATAGTAGTTGCAACAAGGTTTGTATTTTCATCTAATGTCATTTCTATTTCAGTGGAATGAAATGCAAAACCTTCTTGTAAACGTTTTTCTTTGAGCCTGTCGGTTACATTTTTGAGCTTATTTATCCAGCGAAATATCTCTTCTTCTTCTTGTGTTTGTGCATGCAGTTTCTTTTCTAAAAAGAGATCAATCTCTTCATAGGTAAATCTTCTCTTTGAATGAATAATTGCCTCATAAACTTCGGATTTTACCACTTCAAGGGTTTTTAGATCGAGTTTCATTTCAAAGACGTAGGCAAGTCTGTCTTTATGTGGTTGGAGGGAGCATAATGTTTCACTCAACTCACGTGGTAACATAGGAATAGATCGATGTGGTAAGTAAATGGAAAAACTTCTATAGATCGCTTCTGTATCTATAGGGCCAAAAGGGGTAACATATTCGCTAACATCAGCAATGGCAACATAAAGGGTTTCATTTTTATCATCCCAGTAGATTGCATCATCAAAATCCTTTGCAGTAACTGGGTCAATAGTACAAAATGTTAAATCTCTTAAATCTTTTCGTTTTGGGTATTTTGAAGCATTTACCGGCTTGAAAGAGCGGGCAATTTTTAATACCTCTTCATCAAATTCATCATGTTTGTTAAATTGTGCAAGAACAATCTTTTCATCAACTTTTGGATCTTTTATATTACCGATTTTTTCTAAGATCCTATTTTCACAATTATCAATTTTAAATAGATCACCAACTTCATAACCTTGGAGCTCTTGCGGTGACATCTCTACACCAATTGGGTACTCTGTTTTGAGATCTACTAAGCTTTTGTGCCCCTCTTTTATAATAACGGAAGCGACACTGTATGTTTGCTCTTTGCCGACAATTTCTACAACCTTGGCACTAGGAGGTCCTCTATGGCCAAGAAGCCTTTGTACAATTACAAGGTCTCCTTCATTTGCAAGACCTAGACCATCTTCAGGTATAAAAAGATCTTTGATATTTTCGCCTATTACATGTAAATAGGCTGTACCTTTTTGAATGAGTCCAAGTGTACCGGCACGGTATTTGGAATTAAATTTATATATATTGTGCTTGTGTGTAAGGTATTTCTTTGCAAGCCATTGGCGAATGTAAGGAAGTTCCTCTTCTGTGATGTCTTGTTCACTCAACCCATGAGTGACTCTTATAAGTAGTGATTTCAATGAATTGTATTCTTTATTTTATGCATTCTATAGCTTGATCAAAACTGTCCATATCAAGTCCATATTTTTGTATTAACTCTTTGGCAGCTGAAATGCTATCCTCTGTAACCACGCCTGTAATTGGAACGGTAACTCTTACCACTTGAAGTATTTTAGCAGCTTTTTTGTCATTCTCTGCCGCAGCATTTGGGTTTTGACAGTTTCTGATAACATTAACAAGACCCTCTTCAAATTTCCATTGTGCAAAAATAGTAGCACTTACTTCTGGCGTATCGACATTGACTATTCTTCTCTCAGCAGCTTCAACATCTCCTGTCTCTTGCATTGCACTCTTGAACTCTTCTTTTTTGTTATCGGCCATTATTTGTTGGGCTATGAGTACTTTTCCAATCTCTACTAAAAATGCTGCAGGTGATAAAATACCCATGAAACTGTTTTCTCTTTTTAGACACCATGCTGTTGTGAGAGCATGCTGCTTTTTTGAAAGCTCTGAAAACATCTCATTTGTGATGCCATATGGTGATAAATCAAGAGCAAAACTCTTTTTTACTATTGAAGCCAAAGCAAATCCACGAACAGTACCCATACCAAAAAGACCTACTGCTTGGCTAATGGCATTGATTTCTCTAGAAAAACCGTAAAGGGGAGAGTTTGCTGCTTTTAAAATATCAGCAGTGAGTAGTGGATCTTTTTCTAAAATTTTTGCCATATCGTTAAATGTAGCGTTAGGATCCTTGTAAACCCTTTCTATTTGAAGAGCAGATTCTGGAAGTGGTGGCAGTTGCTTAATTTTTTTTAGTATCTCTTCAGTCATATGCATCTCTCTTTAATAATAGTCTTTATAATGTAATTATAGTATTAATAGCTAAATAAATACTGAATATTTACGAAAAGCTGTTATTATTTTTATTAAAAATATAAGGAAATTTCCATGCAAAATGATGCAGTACTTACGCAATTAAGATATGTACCCAATGATGCCCTAAAACAACAGCTCAAAAAAATTCAAAAAAATACTCCAGGATATGAAAAAATTGAGAAACACATTTTAGATTTAAATGAACACTTAAAAGTAAATAATGCATATGTGGCTCTTTCAAATACAAAAGATTATTTTAAAATTAAGGTTGAATCTCCTACACCTGAATTAGCACAAGAAGCACATGAAAAGATAGAACATTTTAGTGATAAATTTAAAGTAAAAATAGAAAAACTGCCAAATAAAGAGACCTATTATATCTTAGGATATGAGCATTAGGAGAAGTTATATGAAAGAGCCGATGAGCCTTGAAGGGTATGATAAACTGATAGAGGAGTTTAAGTACTTACTAGAAGTTGAAAAACCGAAAGTGGCTCATGAAAAACTTGTAGCAGCAGCACTTGGTGATAGAAGCGAAAATGCTGATTATCAAGCTGCAAAGGAGAAGTTGCGTTTTATAGATAAGAGGCTTTTTTATCTCAATACAATGATTCAAAATTCTCAAATTATTGACCCCTCTTTACATTTACATGAAAGTGTCGCTTTTGGTAGTACCGTAACACTGGTTGACTTTGCAACGGACAATAAAGAAGTCTATACATTGTGTGGTGTACTTGAGAGCGAACCAGAAAATAGGCTCATATCAATTCATGCACCTTTGGCAAAAGCGATGCTTGGAAAAAGGGTGGGAGATGAGATTCGAGTGCAGTTGCCCAATCAGACAAAAGAGTACGAAATTGAAAAAATAGAGTATAAAAACATCTTTTCATTAAAAAAGAGTATTCGTACAAAAAGCGATTTTTCTTTTCATTAAAACAATTTTTACTATTGCTTCGATATAATTCATTTTTAAAAACCAATTTTTAGGAAACACCTGTGAGCCAACAATTAGAAAATATTGATGAACAATTAGCCAACCACAAGCTTTCACAAGAAGATTACAAACATATTAAAGAAATTTTAGGACGTGAGCCAAATTTAGTTGAATTAGGAATATTTTCAGCTATGTGGAGTGAACACTGCTCATATAAGTCTTCGAAAGTACACTTAAAAGGTTTTCCGACAAAAGCTCCTTGGGTTATACAAGGTCCTGGAGAAAATGCAGGTGTTATTGATATTGGTGATGGCTATGCGGCAGTTTTTAAAATGGAATCACATAATCATCCGAGCTTTATAGAACCATATCAAGGTGCTGCTACGGGTGTTGGTGGAATAATGCGTGATATTTTTACTATGGGGGCTCGTCCTGTTGCAAATTTAAATGCATTACGTTTTGGCAATATTTTAAATAAAGATGATATTTCTAAGCATCAACGCTATTTGGTCCGTGGTGTAACGGAGGGAATTGGTGGTTATGGTAATTGTATGGGTGTTCCTACTATCGGTGGAGAGACCAGTTTTGATGAGTGTTATAACGGAAATATTCTCGTTAATGCTTTTACTCTTGGTATTGCTAAAAGTGATGAAATATTTTATGGTAAGGCAGAAGGTGTGGGAAATCCTGTACTCTATGTAGGTGCGAAAACAGGTCGTGATGGTCTTGGTGGGGCTGTAATGAGCTCTGACAGTTTTACCGAAGAGAGTAAATCTTTGCGTCCTACTGTTCAAGTTGGTGATCCTTTTACTGAAAAACTGCTTTTAGAAGCCTGTTTAGAACTTTTTAAAACAGATCATGTTATTGGTATTCAAGATATGGGAGCTGCGGGGCTCACATCATCATCATTTGAAATGGCGGGACGTTCAGGTTCAGGAATGATTATGCATCTTGATAGAGTTCCTGCCCGTGAAGAGGGTATGACACCCTATGATTTTATGCTGAGTGAATCACAAGAGCGTATGCTTTTATGTGCGAAAAAAGGTTCAGAACAAGCAATCATTGATATTTTTAAAAAATGGGATTTAGATGCAGCTGTTATAGGTGAAGTAACAGATACTGGTAAAATGGAGCTTTTTTGGCATGGAGAAAAATGTGCTGAAGTTCCGGTTGACCCTGTGAGTGAAGAGGCTCCAGAATTACATCGTCCTATGAAAAAACCTGCCTATTTGGATGATATTCAAAAGGTAAGTATAGACGATTTTGAAAGAGTATCTAACCAAGAAGCTTTTGAAAAATTAACAAAATCTATGGAAGTGGTAGATAAATCTTGGATTTATACACAATATGACTCTATGGTGCAGACAAACAGTGTGAAAATAGGTGGTATGCTTGATGCATCAGTAATCCGTGTAAAAGAGAATAAAAAAGCCTTAGCAATGTCGGCTGATTGTAATGTGCGCTACTGCTACATAGATCCAAAAATGGGAGCAGCGGCTGCTGTGGTTGAATCTGGGCGTAATGTTGCTATGAGTGGGGCAAGACCACTAGCTATTACAGATTGTCTTAATTATGGTAACCCTGAAAATCCCGAAGTTATGTGGCAATTTGGCGAAGGGTGTTTAGGTATTAAAGAAGCATGTGCTGCGCTTGTTACACCTGTTATAGGTGGAAATGTTTCACTCTATAATGAAACAAACGGTGTTTCAGTTTTTCCTACACCTTCAATTGCAACGGTCGGTGTAAATGATGATGAAAACAATGTTTTACTCTCAAGCTTTCAATCTGAGGGTAATGCTCTTTATCTTGTAGGCGAGAGTAAATCAGAATTTGGCGGCTCTTTATACATGAAAGAACTTTATAATAGAGTTGTGGGTGTTATACCGGAGATTGATTACAAAAAAGAACTAGCTCTTTGGGATTTAGTTATAGAAGCAAATAAGAAACATCTTTTAGCGTGTGCAAAAGATGCAAGTAGTGGTGGTGTGGCAATTGCACTGGCAAAAATGGCTGCTACAAGCGGACTTGGTTGTGATGTAGATATGAGCGTTAGAGATGATAGAGATATTTTTGCAGAGAGTATGAGTCGTGCAATTCTTGAAGTGAAACCTGAAAACTGTGAAGCTTTTGAAGCAATGCTCGATGAATCAATGTCAATTGAAAAAATAGGAAGAGTAGGTGGTGATAGTGTTCGTATAAACGACGTTACTATGAGTATAGAAGAGTTGCAAGAGAATTATTTTACTACTTTTGCGAAAATAGTTGAACAAGATTTATAGTAATAGCAAAATCTTATAAAACTTTAATACATTTAGGTATATAATAATCACGAAAATATCACATAAGGAAGAGATAAATGAAAAAAAACATAATAACAGCGATAATTGCAATGAGTATTGCTTTTTTTGCATCAGGATGTGCAACAATGCATATGGGTTGGACAGCAGTTACGAATCAACATAAATTGGATGATAAAGCAATGCCTGCATATGATGATATGTTTACAAAAGTTGCAAAATATGGTGATCCTGCACGTGCAATGATGAAAGAGTGGAAAGTTGATCCGGATGTATCGGGTGATGATGTAAAAGAATCAATTGCTGCGTTGACTGAAGAGTATAACATGCGATTAACTGGTTATGTAAAAATGTACACAAAAGAAGATGCAAAACCAGATGAAGTGGCAGAAGCAAGAATTTGGTCTTTATGTAATCTTACAACAGCAAAAATCTTCTTAAACTATTCACGTTACTATGGTGGTTTTATGCCATGTAGAATTATATATGTACGTTATGGTAACGGTGATGCATATTTAATTAGTATGGATATGACACTTGCAATACATGGTGGCTACCCATTACCTCCAAAAATGTTAGAGGCTGCATTAAAGGTAAAAGAAGCAATGGAGAAAATTCCTGAGCGTGCTGCACATGGTGATTTTTAGATCATTGTGTGACAAAGAGTTTATAAAAAACTTGTAAATTCTTTATTTTTATTGATACGGTCTATTTATGGCCGTGTTAATATTTTTATTCTTCCCCTCAAGTATAACTCATCTGCAGTAGTAGAATATCTTCGTCTATTGTATAGCTTTTTTTAATTTTTTTCATAATTTAGTTAGAGAGAATTTTGAACCTGATTCGAGATACACATGTCAGGTGTCCTCTTCTGAACAGAGTATATTATTATTTTTTTCCTGTTCCATGGTTTGAGTTTAAGTTTACCATCTTCTAAACTCTATTTGGATAAAATGAGAGTAATATTTTAATTTAAGGCTTTCAATTGAAAAAAAGAGCATTAGTAAGTGTAAGTGATAAAAAAGGTATAGTTGATTTTTGTAAATCATTAGTAAAAAATGGATATGAAATTATTTCAACGGGTGGAACCTATAAACTTTTAAAAGAGAATGGTATATCTGCTATTGAAATTGATGAAGTTACAAAATTTCCTGAATGTTTTGAAGGGCGTGTAAAAACTTTAAATCCTTATGTCCATGGTGGAATACTCCATCGCCGTGACAAACAGTCACACTTGGACCAGGCAAAAGAGCTTGGTGTTGAAGCGATTGATTTGGTTTGTGTGAATCTCTATCCATTCAAAGAGACGATTGCAAGAACAGATGATTTTGATGATATTATAGAAAATATCGACATTGGTGGTCCAGCTATGGTACGCTCTGCTGCTAAAAATTTTGATTCTGTACTTATTGTCACTGATGTGCAAGATTATAATGGAGTAATAGAGACAATAGAAAAGGGCAAAAATACCAAAGAGTTTCGTCGTGGTTTTATGATAAAAGCATATGAGCATACAGCTGCATATGACGCAATGATTGCAAACTATATGAACGAGCGCTTTAATGAAGGTTTTGGAGAGAAGCAATTTATTGTTGGAAATAAAGTAATGAATACACGTTATGGTGAAAACCCTCATCAAAAAGGTGCGTTGTATGAATTTGATAAGCATTTTTCAAATAATTTTAAAACACTCAAAGGGGAAGCGAGTTTTAATAATCTGAATGACTTAAACGGTGCTGTAAAAATTGCTGCTGCATTTGGAGATGATAATGCCGTATGTATCTCAAAACATGGCAATCCTTGTGGTTTTGCAATTAAAGATACACTATTAGAAGCTTATACTGAAGCATTAAAGTGTGATCCAGTATCTGCTTTTGGTGGTGTAGTTGCTGTTAACGGTACTGTGGACAAAGAACTAGCGCAAAAGATGAATGAAATTTTCATAGAAGTTGTCATTGCTGGACGTATTACCGAAGAGGCACAAGAGGTTTTTCGTACAAAGAAGCGTATTAAACTTTTTGAAACGAGTACAGACAAACTTGTGCTTGCAAATGATAAAAAAGATTTTAAACATATTGATGGTGGATTTATTTTTCAAGATGCTGATAAAGTAAAAGCTGATGAAGTAAAAAATGCAAAATTAATGAGTAAAAAAGCTGCAACTACCAAAGAGATTAAAGATTTGGAAATTGCATATAAAGTGGCAGCATTGACAAAATCAAATTGTGTTGTATATGTGAAAAATGCAGCAATGGTCGCTGTTGGAATGGGTATGACAAGTCGTGTAGATGCTGCACAGTGTGCCTTGAAAAAGGCGCAAGAGATGGGACTTGATGTTTCGGGGGCTGCACTTGCTAGTGAAGCATTTTTTCCATTTCGTGATTCTATCGATGCTGCTGCAGCAGCAGGTATCAAAAATATAATTGAACCAGGTGGTTCTATTCGAGATGATGAAATAATTGCAGCAGCTGACGAATATGGAATGAGCCTCTACTTTTCAGGAATTCGTCATTTCTTACATTAAAAAAATCAAGGTGCTCACCTTGATTGACATACGCTCAACTAATATGATATAATACCACTAATTAAAAATATATTACAAATCAAAAATTAGAAGGAATTATATATGAGCAAATCATTATACGAAACACTTGAAGTGTCTCCAAATGCAAGTGAATCAGAAATTAAAAAAGCATACAGAAAATTGGCACGTAAGTATCATCCGGACGTCAATAAAGATGCTAGTGCTGAAGAAAAGTTTAAAGAGATTAATGCAGCCTATGAAGTATTGAGCGATAAAGAGAAAAAAGCACAATACGACCAATACGGTGATGCAATGTTTGGCGGTCAAAATTTCCATGACTTTTCAAGAAGTCAAGGTGGCAATGTTGATCTTGATGAAATATTACGCCAAATGTTCTCAGGTGGCGGTGGCGCTGGAGGATTTAGTGGATTTGGTGGTTTCAGTGGTGCTGGAGCATCTGGTTTTGGTGGACAACAGCACTATCAAGAACCAAATCTTGACATAGAAACAAATGTAACTATTCCTTTTGCTACGGCTATTTTAGGCGGTTCACATTCGGTTTCAGTGAATGGAGAACGTTTTGATATTAAAATTCCTGCTGGTGTAAAAGATGGCGAGAGAATGCGCGTTAAAGGAAAAGGACATGCACAAAACGGAAGAGTAGGTGATCTCTTCTTGCGTATACATGTTGCACCAAATCCAGAGTATGAAAGAGAGGGAGATGATTTAGTGAAAACTATTGATGTTCCTTTATATGCTGCACTCTTTGGTGATAAAATATCAGTTCAGACATTAGAAAAAGAGATTAAACTTAAAATACCTCAAAATACAAAAAACGGACAACGTTTCCGTGTAAAAGGTATGGGTGCGATGAATCGTAAAACAAAGCAAAGAGGTGATTTGTATTTAAAAGTAAATATTGTATTACCTAAGGTTGAAGATTTAGATTCAGAGTTAGTAAAAGTAATGAAAGAAAAACTACCTAGAACATTATAAAAGAGGAGGGTATGACTATGCATTATTATGATGAACCGGTTTATTTGATTAGTATCGTGGCTAAAATTTTAGATATTCATCCACAGACATTGCGTCAGTATGAGAGAGAAAATTTGATAAATCCATCTCGTTCAAATGGACGCATTAGACTCTATTCTCAAAGAGATATAGAGCGAATAAAATTAATTTTACGATTAACGCGTGAGTTAGGGGTTAACTTAGCTGGTGTAGATATTATTTTGAATTTAAAAGAGACGATTGATGGGCTTGAAAAAGAGATTGCTGAGCTTCGCCATGAAGTAGAAGTAGCCAAAAATGCGCATTCTGTCTCTCCTGAAAAATCTCTTGTAACGAAGAAAAGTCTTTATGAGATAGTAGTTTTTAAAGAGTAAAAATTTTACTCTTTAAGTCTTTGTATCTTTGCTCCGACGAGGTGAAGTTTTTTCTCTAATGAATCATATCCACGATCTAGATGGTAAATACGATGTATATTAGTCTCTTTGTCTGCAACAAGTGCTGCAAGTACTAGGGCACTAGATGCTCGTAAATCAGTTGCCATAACATCTGTTCCATATAAGTCACTTTTTCCGTTTACTGTTGCAGTATTTCCATTTAATGTAATGTCGGCACCCATTCGCTGGAGTTCACTTACATGCATGAAGCGATTTTCAAACAGTCTCTCTTCTATAATAGATACACCCTCAGCTTGAGTGGCTAATGCCATGAACTGTGCTTGCATATCTGTTGGAAATGCAGGATACTCCTGTGTGACAATTTTAACAGGTTTAATATTTTTGGATGGATGGATAGTAATAGTATCATCTGTAATTGTGAATCTACTGCCCATCTCTTCGAGTTTCGATAAAACAGCTCCTAAATGTTTTGGTTCAACATTTTTAAGTGTGAGTTCTGATCTTGTAATTGCACCAGCACATAGATAAGTTCCTGCTTCAATTCTATCAGGAATAACACAAAACTCTTCAATAGTTAAAAGTTCTCCATCTGTTCCATGTATCTCTAATATAGCAGTTCCAATACCTTTAATTGTCACTCCACTGGCATGAAGAACTTCACACAGTTGTACTACTTCAGGTTCTCTAGCTGCATTGGTAATGGTTGTGACACCTTTTGCAAGTGCTGCTGCCATAACAATGTTTGCCGTTCCTGTAACTGTTACTTTGTCAAAAATAATATCACACCCATGTAGTCCATTTGGTGTAGTTGCTTCAATATATCCAGCTTTGATATCTATTTTAGCACCCATCTGTTCTAGGGCTTTGAGGTGAAGATCAATAGGACGTTGCCCAATTGCACATCCACCCGGTAAAGAGACTTCACAGTGTCCAAAGCGAGATAATATGGGTCCTAATACTAAAATAGAAGCACGCATTGTCTTTACGATATCATAAGTTGCCTTTGTTTTACTCAGATTTGAAGTGTCAACAACGACTCTGTCTTGGAAAAATTCGCATGTAGCACCGAGATTTGATAAAAGTTTTAAAAGGGTTCGAATATCGACAACATGTGGTAAGTTTTTGATATGTACACTATTTTTTGCAAGAATGCTCATTGCAATGAGAGGTAAAGACGCATTTTTAGCACCTGAGATATTGATTGTACCTTCGAGCGAAGCTACATTTTGTATTTTTAAATAGTCCATAGGTCTCTTTATATTTTCATAAATTTATAGTCGACATTATATCTAATTAAAACGATTATATATTAAACAGTATATTTTTGATATACTCTATTTTTTAAAGGAAAACAATATATGAAAAAATTTTTACAATTTGAGTGTGATTTAGAAAACTTCATAAGCAAACTAACGCAATACCTCGATGCAAATAATAAAAAAATAGAGACTCTGCTCCAACAAAAAGAAAAGACATATGCAAACTTTGTAAAACCTTTGGAGATGATGGGGGAGTATTTAGAAGAGTTTTTTACTCCTCTATCGCATCTTAATTCGGTAAACAACTCCGAAATAACACAAAAAGTTTATACAGAATCATTACCGATTATTACAGAATATTCAACACAACTTTCACAAAATATTGCTATATACAATGCCTACAGAGATATTTTACAAAACGAAGCAACATCACTCACTAGTGAACAAAAAAGAGTTTTAGAATTAAATATTTTACATTTTGAGTTAAGTGGTGCTCACTTAGATGCAAAGACAAAACAGAGACTACAAGAGATCAACTTAAAAAAGAGTGAACTCGCAAATAGTTTTTCTCAAAATCTACTCAATGCAACAGATGCCTATGAGTATATTATTACCGATGAAGCAGACCTTGAGGGGTTGCCTCAAAGTGAAATAGAGAGTGCTAAATTCGAAGATAATGGTGTTGTAAAGTATAGATTTACACTCCAAATGCCCTCATACACTGCCTACATGACATATGGAAAAAATAGAAAAATCAGAGAAGAGCTCTATCGTGCCTATGTTTCACGCGCACCTGAGAATGCAAAAATTATCGATGAGCTCCTTGCACTGCGAAATGAGATGAGTCAGCTTTTAGGATTTCAAAACTATGCCGAGTTCTCTCTTGCTACAAAGATGGCGCAAGATGAAAAGAGTGTTTTAGGATTTTTAGAGGATCTCCTACACAACGCAACTCCTCAAGCAAAGCGTGAACTACAAGAGTTACAAAAAATAGCGCCCCACAAACTAGAGAGCTATGACACAGCATACTATGCAGAGATAGCAAAAAAGGCACAATATGATATAGATGAAGAGGAGTTTCGTCCCTATTTTGAGCAAAAAAGTGTTCTTGAAGGCATGTTTATGTTTTTAAACAAACTTTTTAACATTACATGGAAGCCGATAGATGAAAAACTATGGCATGAAAAAGCATATGCTTATGATGTATATGAAAATGGGGTGCTAAAGGCGAGGGTCTATTTTGATCTAGAAGCAAGAGAGGCAAAGCGAGGTGGAGCTTGGATGCACAATTGGCAAACACACTGCGTTGATGAATCAGGCAAAGAGCAATTGGCGTCAGCCTTTATAGTATGTAATTTTCCACCATCAAGCGATACAACTCCATCACTCCTTCGCCATGATGATGTTGTTACTCTTTTTCATGAGATGGGTCATACACTGCACCACATACTTAGTGAAGTTAAAGAAAATGAAGTTAGCGGTGTCAATGGCGTAGAGTGGGATGCTGTTGAGTACCCTTCTCAATTTTTAGAGAATTTTGCCTATGAACCTCAAGTGCTTAAAATGTTTGCAAAACACTACAAAACTAGCGATACTTTGCCAGATGAGATGATAGATAGACTTGTGCAGAGCAAAAACTTTCTCTCTGCTATGGGTATGCTCAGACAGCTTGAGTTTTCACTTTTTGATTTTAAACTACATACAAAAGTTTATCAAGGAGATGAGGTACAAGAGCTTTTAGATACTATAAGAGAAAAAACAGCACTCATTACACCACCAAAATATAACAAGTTTCAAAATGGATTTGCACATATATTCTCAGGAGGTTATGCTGCAGGATACTACAGCTATAAATGGGCTGAAGTCTTAAGTGCAGATACTTTTTATACTGTAATAGATGAAAATATTTTCTCTTCATCTGTGGCAAAAAAATATCAAAATATTATTTTACATCGTGGTGGATCACAAAGCATGCAAGAGCTCTATCTTGAACTAATGGGTAGAGAACCTGATACAACACAACTACTACGACTCAATGGTATTGTTGCGTGAAATTTCTCTCTCTTTTACTACTATTTGTCTCACTAGTCTACGGAGAAACAACATTGAAAATCGCAACATATAATGTAGAAAATCTGTTTGATTTGCAACGAAATGGATATGAGTACCCAGAGTATATTCCCTATACGAAATCAAATTGGAATAGAAAAAACTATAAAATAAAATTAAAAAATATTGCAAAAGTGATTAAAGATATTAATCCTGATATAATTGGGCTCCAAGAGATTGAGTCCTTACAGGCATTAAAAGACTTACGCTATACATTAAAAAAAGAAGGACTTTATTTTCAGTACTATAAAATCGCCGACTTAAAATCTACAACAATTAAAGTAGCAATTTTAAGTAAAATTCCTTTTGTATATACCCATGAAATAGCTGTCACATCCTCCTACAAATACAGAAATATATTAGAAGTAAAAGTAAAAATAGGTGATGAAGATTTGTATATTTTAATCAATCACTGGAAATCAAAAGCTGGACCAGAGAGTATGCGTATAGTCTCTGCAAAAAAACTAAAAAAGAGAGTTCAAGAACTTGGCAAAGAGAAAAATATTATTGCTCTTGGTGATTTCAACTCTGATTATGAAGAGTATAAAATTTTTAAGAGAAAACGCAAACTAAACGATACAGGTGGAATAACCGGAATTAATCACATACTAGGTACTATAAAGTATCAAGCTAAACCAGAAGATGTTCAAGTAGAGCCATATGATTTTTATAACCTATGGTATGACACCATATCAAAGAAGAGATATAGTTATATATATAAGAAAAAAAAAGAGGCAATAGATAACATTTTAGTCACAGCAGCACTGCTTGATAAGAGAGGACTTGACTATCAACCACATAGTATCACTCCTTTTGAAAAACCCTATTTATTTAAAGGAAAAGATATTTTTAGATGGCAGACAACGAGAAGTAGATTAAGACGTCATAAAGGAAAAGGCTATTCAGATCATCTTCCTGTCATAGCAGAGTTTATTCTGCATGAAGACACCAATTAATAGGTTTTTTCCCATGTTTTTGCAAATATAGATTTGATTTAGAAAAAGGCTTTGAATGAAAAAAACCTCTATATGCTGAGAGTGGGGAAGGATGTGGTGATTTAATAATATAATGTTTTGTTGTATCAATGAAAGACTCTTTTTTTTGAGACTCTCCACCCCATAATATAAATACAATATTCTCTTTTTCTTCAGAGAGTTTTTTAATGACAGCATCAGTAAACTTTTTCCAGCCTAAATCCTTATGAGAGTTTGCTCTACCCTCCTCAACCGTTAAAACAGCATTTATGAGCAGTACTCCCTCTTTTGCCCATTGTGTTAAATCTCCATTTTTTGGATATTTGCAGCCTATATCATCAACTAACTCTTTATATATATTTTTTAATGAAGGAGGAATACTGCATTTTTTACAAACAGAAAAAGCAAGTCCATTTGCCTGATTTATCCCATGATATGGATCTTGTCCTATAATTACAACTTTAATCTCAGAAGGTTTTACTAAATTAAAAGCGCTAAATATATTCTCATACCGTGGAAATATAGTTTTTGATTTATATTCTAAAGATACTTTTGTTATCAATTTTATAAAATACTCTTTATGAATTTCATCGTAGAGAAAATCTTTCCATTCATCTGTTAAAATCATGCTCTTTCCATCCATTTTTACAAATAATACCATAGATAAGATGAGAAGACCGCTTCATGATAATGTCAATAAAAGTTCGCAATTTCATCTCTCTTCGTATGGTTATACTACTTCTTTAAAAACAATGTTTTCACCTGTACCAAGCAAGATTCCAATCCATTTTGTTTTTTCATTCGCATCAAAAATAATTTTTGCCATTATAGTAAGTGGAATTGAAAGTAGCATTCCCACTATACCTAGTAACCACCCCCAAAACAGCAATGAGAGAAAAATTATGAGTGTAGAAAGTCCTAAACCTTTTCCCATAACTTTTGGCTCAATAATAGAACCTATTACTACATTTATAACTACATATAACAAAGTAACGAACAAGGCACTCATAGCGCCTAATTGCACAAGAGTAATTAATACAGCAGGAATAGCTGCAATTATTGAACCTATATTTGGTATAAAGTTAAGCATAAATGCCAATACACCCCATAAAAAAGCATAATCAGTACCTATAAATGAAAGAGATAACCATACAATAATACCGGTAAGCAATGAAATAACCGCTTTTAAAACCATATAGTTTTTTATTTTAGAAAAGATTACTTCTATATGTTTCATAGTCTCTTTTTTACCATCAGCAAATTCTATTTTTTTTATAAAATATTGAGATTCCAACAACATAAATACTACTGTCAAAATGATAATAAAACCATTTGTAAACATTGAACCCATACTCTGAATTATGCTTGTTGCAAACTTCATTACCTGTTTCATATTTACCATATTTTCAATATCATCAGCAGAGATAGCTAGACCAAACGAAGTAGTATAATACGATATAAATTGATAATAATCAGAAATTTTTTGCACATATATATCAATATTTGTACTAAAATCATGTACTGAATTCCCTATGAGTTTTGCTATGAAAGCCAAAAATAGAATAAAAAGCGTTATTACCAAAATTACTGACAATATATCCGGTATGCTTTTTGATCTAAAATAATTATACAATGGGGAAAGAATAATTGCTATAAATAGAGAGAGCAAAAATGGGATTATAATAACAGAAGCACTTTTTACTCCGGCTAAAACAATTACAATACTTGCCATTACAATAAAATAATAGCCTATTTTATGCTCTTTCATCTATTTCTACCTTTAATTTTGTATCTCTTTTTGATTTGTAATTTGTTGTAAATAATTTGATATATTGATTAAAGAGAATGTTACTAAAAATATCATTAGTCCGGGAAAAAAGCTTACCCACCAAGCAATTTCAACAACATCTTTTCCGCCACTGAGAATCGTCCCCCAGCTCATTTGAGGTGCTACAATACCAAGCCCTAAAAAACTTAATCCAGATTCAGCCAAAATTGCACCACCTACACCAAAGGTAAAACTCACAAAATAGATTGGAGCAAGAATTGGAGCATAGTATTTAAAGAGTATCTTTAATCTACTCACTTTGGCAATATTTAAGATCTTAATATATGGCTGTGAAGTTATTTGAAAACTCTCAGAGCGTATAAGTCTTGCCGTTGTCATCCAACCTGTTATTGATATAATTACTATAAGCACTAAAGCTGATGCATTCACATAGCTTACAAGAGCAAGCAATAAAAAAAATGTTGGAAATGTTAAAAACAAATCTACAATAATAACAAATAACTTATCTATAGTTCCTCTAAAATAACCAGCCATTGCCCCTAATATAAGCCCTATAAACGAAGCTATAAAAGCACTTCCAACTCCAATTATCAAAGAGACCTTTCCCCCTTCAATGAGACGTGCAAAAAGGTCTCTTCCAAGCCTATCAGTTCCTAAAGGGTGTAATAATGAAGGGGGTAATAATACTGACTTCGCATCTAATTCATAGGGACTAACATTATAAATATTTGCACCAAAAAAAGAGAGTAAAAATATACATGTAAGCATAGAAATACTAAATTTTGGCATCAAATTACTGTTTCATTCCTAAAAGAGTCTGCATCATTTGATCTACTGTAGTAATAACTTTTGCTGCAGCACCATAAGAGGTTTGATACTTTATAAGATTCGTCATCTCTTCATCAATGCTCACTTTTGTAATTGAATTATATTCCATTTCTGTTGCAACAAACTGAGTAGATACTGTTTCGTTTCTACTGACTGCTGAATTTGTAGATATACCAACATATGTACTTGTTATATCAAACATACCATATATAGTTGTATCATACTCTTCATTCTCAACCTTAAATTTATATGATTCAAACTGTTGCTGTACCATATCAAGTGCCACTCTACTATCACCTGCATTTGATGAGTAGCCTGCATGTAATGCTGTAGGATTATTTTTATATGCTAAATTCAAATTTATATCTCTTGCATTCGTCCCTTCAAAATAGGAACCAAGACCAATCGCACCTGCAAAGTTTGTACCTGATGCAAAGTTTCCATCAGGCAAATTATCAACAACAGCAAATGTATACCCTTGTGACTCAAAAAGAGCATCCATACCCAACTCTAATTTAATCTCACCAGTTGCACTTGGCGTATAGTTGAACTTGATAAAATCATCGATATCATTATTCGCATTTGCATCATCATTGTCATCTTTATTTGCTTCAATCTGCCCTTGAATCGAATTTGAATTAGCTACTCCAGACATTGATGTTGCCGTATTTACTTCAATTGTTCTTTTTGCAACTTCATTTCCATCAATGTCATACACTATAATATCAAAAGAACCAGGATTAATATTTAAAGATGAACTCACTAAAGAACCTACAGGATGTAAATTAATATAGTTTGACTCCATTTTCGCTCTTGCGCTTTTGGCATAAAGGTTATTAGTAGATTCAATAAGGCCACTTGCAAATGCATCCATTTCTGCAACAACAGTTTGTAATACACCATCTGTTGGCATACCACTTGTTGTATCAATAGCACCCCCACGAAGAGCAAGAATTGCCCCAACTTTTCCACCGTTTATCTCCTCTTCCATGGGTATAAGCATCCCATCTTGTCGCTCATAGAAAAGGCTGTAAAAACCATACTCATTATCATCTTTTGTAATACGCAAAGGGT